>JABGRF010000077.1 GCA_018648405.1 Candidatus Scalindua sp. | reverse complement strand
GGGCCATTAACAATGCATCCCATTACGGCAATCTGCACTGATTTTTTCTGCTCAGGAAGCCTTTTCTTTACTTCATTAACAATATTCAGAAGATCTATTTCGCAACGACCGCAAGTTGGACAAGATATTATCTCGGGCTCTGTTCTTTTTGATAGTCCAAGTGCTTCAAGGATCTTGTATCCCGCTTTTACTTCCTGATGCGGGGGGCCCGTGTAAGAAACTCTCAGTGTGTCTCCAATTCCTTCTGAAAGTAGGCCTCCGATGCCGATTGCTGATTTTATTACTGCGTCGTCCGGCGCACCTGCTGCGGTAATACCCAGATGCAATGGATAGTCACACTGTTTTGCCATGGATCTGTATGCATCCATTGTCTGTTGTACATCAGATGCCTTTAACGAAACTATAATATCTTTAAATCCCAGTGATTCGAAATGTTCACAATAACTTAACGTTGTTTTGACCATTAATGAGACAAGGTCCTCATCTTGTCCATCATTGCTTCTGATAGAACCGGAATTAACGCCTATTCTGATAGGTATGCCTTTGTCCTTAGCAAGGCGTACAATTTCTTCAAGTTTGTCCCTGTTTTTCATGTTGCCGGGATTGATACGGATCTTGTCAACACCTTGCTTAATGGCCTCCATGGCAAGATTATGTCCAAAATGTATATCTGCAACTAGCGGTATGTTTATTCTCTTCTTGATTTCACCAAGACATTTGGCTGCTTTAACATCAGGAACAGCAACTCGAATAATCTTGCATTTGAGCGCTTCCAGTTCGTGGATCTGTTTTACTGTTGCTTCGATGTCATCTGTGTGGGTATTTGTCATTGATTGAATAGCGACTGGCGCATTACCACCAATCTCTATAGAACCAACGGAAACAGTTCTTGATTTACGTCTATTTGTCATTTAAAAGCAGTCTATAATTAACTTTATCGAATCTAAACCCGTTCATTCTAACAATTTATTATATAAACTCAAGCTATTATATTAGGCTTGAATATAATCATGTAGATATCATTATAACTATAATATTTTAGAAAGGAATAGAGCTAAACTTTACTAAAAGTGAGTGTTAAACAAAATACTTGACACTTTATTATCACGGTTTATGATATATTTCATAGCTGAAATTTGATGTTAGTTTGTGAGAAATAAAGGAAATTGATGAATTTTAACAGTGCGTATACTCTCTTTAAGAGATTGCGCCCTTTTTACTGAAATAGGAGAGTGACTTGGCTGTGCAAATGGAAAATCCGAAAGAGAATGCTGATGAATCAAAGGTAGATAAAAAGAAGAAGAGATCGTCATCGTGGATGACGTCACTTCGATTGAGATGGATTTCTCAGATTTCGTTCTTTATTTTAACAATATACATTGGATGGTCTTTTTATCTGTTTGTGAGATATTGTGAATCTGGCGGTGCTACTACTTTTGTAGAAAGACCTCCGGGTATAGAGGCATTTTTGCCAATAGGTGCATTTATGGGGCTTAAGTATTTTCTGGGTACCGGGGCAGTAGACCCGTTGCATCCAGCGGGCTTTATTATATTTGCCTCTATTTTGGTAACATCGTTTCTTTTCCAAAGAGGTTTTTGTAGCTGGATATGTCCGGGCGGAACAATGTCGGAGTGGGCGTGGAGATTTGGTGATTGGATAAAGTCTAAATTTAACAGCAGGGTTAGCTATTGGTTGGAAAAGTTTCCGGTAAAGCTTACTTGCGGTCTCAGCATGATAACAACGCCGATTGTCGCCTTGATGCTTCTTAATTTGATAACGTTTGCTTCTTTTAAATCATCAGGCATGAAGTATGTCTTTCCTTTTATGATAGCGGCTATTGTCATACCCTTTGTTCTTCCCAGGAAAATCTGGCCGGCTCGAGTGGAAGACTCAATTGCGCGTGCGTGGAAGTATACCCTTTTGGCCTTTTTTACTGTAAACATTGTGATTAAGATGTCGGCTGCACAGCTTGGGATGATATTCGAGAAGGCTCCATACATGAAGGTTGCAGATATAAAGATGATGAATTTTTTCCTTAATCTTTCAATGCTTGCGATAATCATTCTATCGTTAATATTCTTTTTTTCCATTTTCAATAAGAATTACTGGTGCAGGTATTTTTGCCCTTATGGCGCATTTATCGGAATACTGGGGTGGGCCAGTGTATTTAGAATAATTAGAAATAAAAATACATGTATTGATTGCAGTAAGTGTACGGTTGCCTGTCCCGTTTATATAGAAGTTGAAAAAAAGAATATTGTTTATGATGTCGAGTGTCTGGGGTGCTATGATTGTGTTGATTCGTGCCCCGTAGACGGCGCACTCGATATGAAGCTTTTAGGATTTGGCAAGAAGATTCATTATGCGATCTATGCCGGTCTGGTAGTTGGTCTATTCGTCGTTTTTATGAATACCGCGCGAGTTACCGGATACTGGCATAATAATGTGTCTGTACAGGAGTACACTGAGCTGGTACAGGATCTGGATAATCCCAGATTTAAACATAAGCAGGGAAAATTTGAGATAGAAGAGTAGCGTTTCATTGTCAGGTGGTTATAAGTGTTATTCAATTATGTTAGATAAAAATAATATTTTTCATGACCTCATAGTGGAGGTGAGAACATTAACCGCTTCTCACAATCCAATTCCTCTTTTTGAAGATTTGCATCTTGATTCTCTTGATGGTGAATGTCATTTTACAACATCGAGGAAGACCTTGCTGGTGATGAGCAAGGTGATCGAAGATACATTGAAGTTGCACAAAAAACGGTGTTCTTTGTATTCCGGATTTCAGGAATTAAGCCGGTTTAAGGAACATCACGAAAGATATGCTAAACTGGCACACTCTGCAGACCAGATATTCGTTATAGGTGTTGCAGACACACATGTTGAGGGCATTGCTGATAATGTGCATATTCGGACAACGAATGCGGACATAATTCGCAATAATTGGATTTCAATCATTACGGACAAAAATATCAATATTTC
>JABGRF010000080.1 GCA_018648405.1 Candidatus Scalindua sp. | reverse complement strand
TGGTATGACTACCTTATTTTACATAGTATGTCTGCTTTTAATTTGCTTTGATATCCTAAACAATCTTCGCATTTTCTTTCCAATGGTTACCCTGCTGTACATGGGTTGCTCTCTATTACGCAGGACTATTCCAGGGAACAATCCATGAAATATAAATACTTTTTGTACAGAAAAAGGCTAATATGAACCATTATTAATAATCATTTTTTTGTGCCTCCAATAATACCATTACTTCTGATAATATACAAAAAACAGTAGGATTGTCCAGTTGTAACTTCTATGTACATAACCAGATAAAAAGATAGAGACAAAATCAATATATCTGTGGAAATATTGAAATATACGATAATATGGCTGAAATAAGACGTTATATTGTGAGGATAAGGATTTCAAGTTCTACAATAATTTTATTTTTTTGTACGGTATGAATTAAGAGTGAAGGGTTCTTTTAAACAAATGTAAACCCATGCTTTAAATTTATATAAGTCTATTGCATTTACGATATTGAGTATGCTTACAGAAGATTGGAAACATTCCCTTAATGTATGCATAGGTACTTGGCAGTAGTAATAAATCATCAGATAAAATATTGAACCGGTACTTTATTAAAATCTAGGTATTAAATTTGCGATTTTAACTGTTTAAGCAGGTGCCTTCAGTTATATAAACAACAAAAGGCTTTACCTGTATTTACAGCCAATACTTTGCTTTTTCTGTGTATTCCGTTATTTTCATATCGAAAGGCGGTACATTATGTCTGTTAAGGATAAGAAGGAAGTAGACAGCATTTCTAGTACAACTCAGCTGGCCAGCACACCATTCATTGATATCGACTCATACGCACCCAAGATGATGGCAAACAGGGTTGGACAGGTGGGAGTAGCAAAAGCCAATATAGGCTTCCTCACAACTCTTGCCTTGAGTATTCTTGCCGGTGTTTTTATTGCATTAGGCGCACAGCTGATGATGATGGTAACACATACAGCAACCTCCAGTTTCGGTTTAAATGCGTTGGTTGGCGGTGTCGTCTTTACCATGGCTTTGGTCTTAATCGTAATTACTGGTGCAGAGCTTTTTACGGGTAACTGTCTTATAGCCATGTCCTTTTTTGCCGGGAAGATTTCGAGCGGTGATCTCAGCAGGAATTTGATTATCTCTTTTATCGGAAATTTTATAGGTGCATTGAGTATAGTTTTCTGGATATACATCTCCGCGCAGTGGACAGCTCACAACCATCTGCTTGGCGCCAAAATTGTCATTGCTGCCAATGACAAGGTAAATCTGTCATTCGGTGTCGCCTTTGCCAGGGGGGTACTTTGTAATTCCCTGGTGTGCCTGGGTATCTGGCTGTGTTATAGCGCCAGAAATAACCTGGATAAGGTGTTATCTTTACTTTGGCCAATATCCTGCCTGATCGCCTGTGGGTTTGAGCACTGCGTAGTCAATATGTGGCTTATCCCGATGGGTCTTATTTTGAAAGGCAACCGTTTCGTGATGGAGGCTGTTGAAAGGGTGAATGGAGGGCCTTTAGATATTTCAAACCTTACTTGCGCTAAAGGGTTTTTAATTCATAATTTATTTCCCGTTGTCCTTGGAAACTTATTTGGAGGTATTGTATTAGTTGCGGGTGTCTACTGGTTTGTTTTTTTACGAATACCAAAGAATAAGAAAGTAGGTCCAAATGGCTGAAAACAAGACTGGAAAAACTGTCAAGGCAACAAAATCAGTTAAAATGGCGAAAACTGTCAAAACGACAAAGGCTGTTAAGGCTGCAAAACCTGTCAAAACGAAGAGAGCTGCCAGGACAACAAAAGCTGTTCGGTCTGTAAGGTCTGCGAAGAAAAAAGATGTTAAGGCAGTGACCCCCCCCCCTCCCAGGGTAGTTTATGATATAGACGCCTATTCACCCCAGAAAATTGCAGCACGGCTTGATGCAGTAGCAGCTGTAAAGGCAAAAGACTCCCCTGCGGTTACTTTTTGGTTGGGTGTTAATGCCGGTGTTTTTATAGCGCTGGGTGCTCAATTTGCCACCTTAGTGATAAGTGATTCCGGACTACATGCCGGACTTACAGCAGTAGTTGGAGCTATCTGTTTCTGCCTCGGCCTCATAATGGTCGTAGTTGGCGGTGCGGAGCTCTTTACGGGAAACTGTATGATTTTTATTGGATATATGGATAAAAGGATTACTACCAGAAGAATCTTTGATCACTGGACTATCTCATTGATTGGAAATTTCGTTGGAAGCCTGATAGTTGTTTTCTTCGTGTATAAGGCTCATCAATTTTCGTTCTATGACTATATGGTCGGTGGAAAGGCATTGCTTATTGCTAACAAAAAGGTTAATTTAACATTCCCAGCTGCTTTTTCAAAGGCGGTACTCTGCAATGCGATGGTGTGTATGGCAGTATGGGTATGTTTCAGTGCAAGAAATGTGGCAGACAAGATCATGACGCTCGTATTTCCCATAGCCGGTTTCGTTGCCAGTGGATTTGAGCATTTAGTTGCAAACATGTATTTTATTCCGATGGGCATAATATTAAAGGGCAAACCGGAAGTTGTTGCCGCCGCAGAAAAAATGGCAGGAAAGACATTAGACCTCTCCAATCTTACCTGGAATGGATTCTTTGTTATAAATCAAATTCCTGTGTTTATAGGAAATGTTGTGGGTGGTATTCTTCTGGCTGGCTTAGCATTCTGGTTTATATACTTGCGGCCAAAACTTAACTTTACATTCACGATAAAAGAAGACTTCAAAAAAGACTAATGAGCTGAATCTAAAGGTGCTATATTAATTTGTAAAAGGCCATCAACTCAAATTCTAAAAATTCATATCTTTGAAAGTAATGAAATGAAGAGACTCACCAGCCTTGGTGGGTCTTTTTTTTCGTCTTTTCGTAAAAAGGGAAATTATGGAAATGAACAGAAGCGTATTGACAAAGTATATTATATGCAGCTTAATGAGTTTGATGGTTTTCGGTGGTATGATGGGTGTATCAG
>JABGRF010000398.1 GCA_018648405.1 Candidatus Scalindua sp. | reverse complement strand
TAGAAAGAAATCTCACTCTTTTTTTGGTTAACTTTGTTTCCATTGTTTTATCACCCCTCTTTCCATCTGTTTGAATAATTTGTTTTCTTTCCATTTTCATATCTCTCACTATCTCAAACAGTGTGCCAAAGTTATTTTTTCTATAAGAACCGTTAGAGCATTAACGCCCTAACTCGTTGTGATCATGCTGGTTAAAAAATTTAAAATCAGGCACCAGGGAGTGTTTTTTTCACTAAATTTCACGTTCACAAAATGAGGGATTCTCTCCCAGGCAATGCATGAACTATCCAGTTAATTTACCGGAACTACCTTAATCACAACAGGTTACAAGCAACATACGGAAAAAGTTCTCACCCGAGGCAATCCCCCCCTGAGGCAGTTCCCCCTCCCAGTGGGTGATTCTCTCCCAGGCTATATACAAATCCTTCATACTGATTTGTTGAAGATACATTTGGTACAGCAGGACATGAAGAGTTGACGGAGAAAGCAGTGTATTGCAGAATAAAACTCTATCTTAACGCTCTCCGGATAAAAAGCACCGAGGACAAGGAGAGCGCACCCGTCCTAACGGCTTATAGACAGTGTCACAATTGTCATCCCGAATTCATTTCGGGATCTCTTAAGTCGCTATGTCGTTGTGAGCATTAGATCCTGAAACAAGTTCAGGATGACAAATTTGGAGTCTTTGCTATTGTGACACAGTCTGTTACCGGGCGCAGAGGAATGTAAATACTCCACGCTGGTTCAATCATCTTGATTGAACCAAAACGTTTTGATTCAGGCTACAAGTCGTACCGAAGGAAGATCTGCCTATGGCGTGACCTGAACCAGCAAAAGTGGCTTTGTGTGATTACCATTGCTTTCTTTTATTCCTTGCACCCCTTCAGGGTGCGGTTATTGGGTTCCTTATTCCATGGGGTTAAAACCCCATGCTTTACGATCTGACCCCTTCAGGGTCTCGATTTCATCAATCCAGGCCACAATTACAGCAAAATCAACAGCCTAAATCTCCAGTGTCATTCCCGCAATCTGTTGAGCGGGAATGACACAAGCCAAAATGTAATTTCCATGGTAGTTAACTATTTACCGTAAATCCCCTATTAAGCTCTGCGATCTCCTTGTCCTCGGCGCTTTTTGTCCGGGGAGCGCCTCTGCGTTAAATAAAATGCTAAAGTAGTGACGACAAAGGTTTAACATTGAAATCCCTATATAATCAAGTCTAAGCTCAACTTCGCAAATGCCCTGAAAGGGCAAGATGATAAAGCCCGGGGTTTTAACCCAGGGAAAATCGATCAGAAAGAATATGTGCCCTGAAGGGGCACGAGAATCTCATCAAGTTAGGCCGCTATCGTGACAAAAGCCATCCTTTGACTCCGCTCAGGATGACGTCACACTGAGCGGAGTCGAAGTGTTGACAACTTTGAATTCCCATAAAATCAAGTTATCTATTGACTTTAGCACTGCCTGCTGATAATATACCTGACCACTGACAATACAACACCCATTGCGAACGGTAACCGTTCCTTTCAGTAAATCACTTTTGACGTTCCCTTTTATCAATTTCCTTAAAACAGTTACTTTCTTTTGTTTGTTCCACTTTTCCAGGTATAATACATACCAATTATTATCAATGTTTTTGGGACTTTACGTCCTATGGGCATGTTTTTTAAATTAGCGGAGAGACGATAATGATCAAATGTAGATGGTCTTATTTGATGTTACTTATCTTTATTGTACCAGTCATGTACGGCTGTGCCAGTACGCATGTATCAACATTGCCAGCCTACAAAACAGCAAGACCACAACTCGCTGTTGTTCCTTATGGTATCAAAAAAGAGTTGAATCAGTTTAAAATCAGGCCATGGAAGTATATTGTCATTCATCATACCGCTTCCGATTCTGGTGATGCGGCTTCAATCGGCAAATATCACAAAGAAAAGAGAGGCTGGGTCAACGGGCTGGGTTATGATTTTCTCATTGGGAACGGAAACGGCTCTAGAGATGGCCAGATTGAGGTTGGAAGCAGATGGAATAAGCAGATAGATGGTGCTCACGCCGGCAATTCTGAATACAACAAACATGGCATAGGGATATGTTTAGTTGGTAATTTTGATACTGATCGCCCTACAAACAGGCAGATTACATCTCTTTTGCATTTAATAGATTATCTGCAGAAACGCTGTAACATCAATAAAGACAATGTCATAATGCATAAGACCTTTCGAAAAACGGTCTGTCCCGGAAAGCACTTCCCTTATGATATGTTGCTGGCCCGGTTGAAATAGAACCGTTATAAAAGATTTCACTTAGGACTCCGGAAGAAAAAAGCCGCAATGATACCTATAAGAGACAGAAATCCTTCTGGCACTTTTCCTTTTATTACAATAGGGATCATTGGTGTAAATGTCCTCATCTTTCTGTATGAACTTTCCCTGGGCTCAGATTTAGTAGTTTTCTTAAATCAGTATGGCGTGGTGCCTATAAAGGTAACACACTATTTTCAATCTTCCGATTTAACATTAACAGACACGTTCTTCCCCTTCTTATCCTCAACCTTCTTACACGGAGGGTTTATTCACCTTATTGGCAACATGTGGTTTCTCTGGATATTTGGTGATAATATTGAGGACAGGCTAGGGCACTTCAAATACCTTATCTTTTATATTCTCTGCGCAGCTATCGCATCATCTGTACACGTCTATTTCAACAGCCAGTCTGAAATACCATGTGTCGGCGCCAGCGGGGCAATTTCTGCAGTACTTGGGGCCTATATGGTAACCTTCCCCCGTGCAAGGGTAACCACGGTTGTACCTATCTTCTTTTTCATACAAATTATAGAACTTCCGGCCGTAGTAGTTATCGGGTTCTGGATTCTGATTCAATTCTTCAGCGGCGCAGTTTCATTAACGACATCTGCATCAGATGGTGGCGGTATAGCGTGGTGGGCACATATAGGAGGCTTTGTGTCAGGCATAATACTATTTTACATCATACGCGTACT
>JABGRF010000081.1 GCA_018648405.1 Candidatus Scalindua sp. | reverse complement strand
GTTTTTTCAGAAAATTGAGAGGCAATATCACGTGCGTTTGTCTCAAGGATATCCGTTTCTGTACGTGTCAGGTAGTACTCAGGAAGATCACAGATTTTCTCAAACAACTGTGATCCAATATGATCATAGAAATAGACAAATGGGAGGTATTTGGATTGAGATGTTAGGCCAATTTTAACATCTTCGGAGAAATTATTTATGAAAACTTCATCATCAGTTGTTGTAAGTGTAAACCGCTCTTCAAGCCCTGAAAGTGTCATTATCTTTTTCCTTTCGGAAACTGTTATTATAAAATTCTCATTTTATAATACAATGAGTTGGAATTCCAATGTAATTCTGACTTTTACAATTATTCATGTACAACATCATTATTTTTAAAAAAATTAACAATTCTGATACTGGTCAATACTGCTATCATTCTTGTTTAACATCTTTTATGATGAAATTTCTGTATACGGTATCTTTTTTGCTATCTACCGACTAAAGCATTTACTCTTTTTTTTATCTAAAGTTTCTCAGGTAAAAACCGACAATTGTGTCAGAGGATGCACGTATTGAATCTTACTGGAAGCACCTATATGCTTGGTACTTAACATTGCCCTGACAATATTCAGATGCTAATAATTGTGGCTTAATAAAAGTATCAAGTACATTTTGTGCGGTAAAAATAGTTGTATAAAAAACATACAACTCATACTCAAAAAGTCAATAATTTAGCTTGGGGAGGGGAAATAATGACTATCGGAAAGAAGTTTGTACTGGTATTCTCAATATTTTTAGTTGCAGTATTACTGGGAGCATTTTTTGTTTTCAAGACTACAAGAGAACAGCAGTCTGACCTTGTAGCGGTTAATCTGGCGGCAAGACAGCGCATGCTCACCCAGAAATATGTTAAAGAGTACATTAATGGACTAATGCCTCGGCAGGTTCGACACAGCACAATAAAATCAGCTGAAATTGCAACACTTCAAATCGTAGAGGATCGCAAGCAATACACCAAGAACATAATAGTAAAGCTTAAGAAAGACGGCATCACCAACGTACATCCAAACAGAAACTACACCAACCTTGACGGAGGCATTCCACTTCCAGCCACTTTTGTACAGGAAGTATCAAGCACTATCAACGAAAAAGGCGTGTACAGCTACGACCTCCTTAGCAAGTGGAACATAAACAAGAATAAAAACCTGCGTACAGATTTCGAGAGAGACGCATTCGATTTCTTATATCAAAAAGATGGTAAGGTTTTTTCACGTTTCATGGAGCACAATGGCATTTTTACACTTCGCTATGCTACAGCTGATGTTGCCGGCGCCGAGGCTTGTGTGTCATGCCACAACGCCCATGAAGACAGTCCTAAAAAGGATTTCAAGCTAGGAGATGTTATGGGCATTCTCGTTGTCAATATTCCGATAGGCACCATGAGTGCAAAAACAGAGGCGTTCTTTAACGATTCAGGTAACGGAGAGTTTGGCGAAGATACTTTCCTCAAGACTAAGAAGGTATTTGATGCCACACTCGGGGCACTCCTTAGCGGTGGGAAAGCGCCTCTGGATTTAAAAATGACAAATTTCGTTACGATCCCAGTATGTGATGATCGTCCAATAATAGCTAAATTAGTTGAGGCTAAAAAGCATTGGGACACGACACAGAAGAATCTGATAGCACTTCTGAATACTGAGATAAATTCAGCAGAATATATTGTTGCGTACGATGATGCATTTACCAGCGCGGATTCCACGATGGACGCTATAGATGGCGCAGCATCCTTATATCAAGCAAAATCGAAGTCGCGGATGGCGATGCTGTTAAAGATACAGACGCTTTCTGTGATAATTGTCTGTGCGGTAATCGGCCTTGGTTGGTTATTTTTCGCACGTCCATTAATAAGATTTTTGAGCGATCTCGTTGCCAAGTTAAAAGATGGTTCAGACCAGGTTGCCTCAGCATCCGATGCACTATCATCAGCAGGACAGTCCCTTGCAGAAGGTGCTTCAGAGCAAGCATCATCTCTGGAAGAGACAGCTGCATCCATGGAAGAGATGACGTCTATGACAAAACAGATCACAGAAAACGCTGAGAAAGCATCAAAACTGGTTGACGTGTGTACTGTTGCCGCTGGAGAAGGAAATAATGCTGCGGGAGAAGTTAGTGATTCAATGGAAGAGATAGCGACAAGCAGCAGGAAAATCGCTGAAATTACGAAGATAATTGACAGCATTGCATCTCAGACTAATGCCCTGGCACTCAAGGCGGGGAAGGATACGTCCCAGATCATTATGCAGGGAAACAGTTTTGCTGTAGTTGCCAAAGAGGTTAGAAACCTTGCCAATAAGAGTATGAATGCAGCGAAAGAGACAAGGGTAATAGTGGAGAGCTGCATAACTAATGCTGACACGTTTGAGAATACTAGAAATGAAAGTTCAGAATTTAAAGAGAATATTAAAAATATAGCCAGAGGTATAAAGGACATAGAAGCCATCGCATTTCAGACTAACCTCCTGGCCCTGAACGCAGCAGTTGAAGCAGCACGTGCAAGTGATAACGGGGAAAAATTTGCAGCTGTTACAGAAGAAGTAAGTGGTCTTGCCAAAAAGAGTGCAGATGCCGCAAAAGACACTACTGTCCTTATAGGTGAGTGTGTTCAGAAGTCTGGAAATGGAACCAAAATTGCCGCAAAATGCAAAGAGGATACTGAAAATATTGTTAAGGACGTAAAGGAGGCATCAGTTCTTACAAAAGAGATATCGCAGGCATCTGCCGAACAATCAGAGGGTATTTCCCAGGTAAGCATTGCCGTACATCAGATGGATCAGATTACACAGCAAACGGCGGCAAGTGCTGAAGAGACGGCATCGGCAAGTGAAGAATTATCGGCTCAGGCACAAACAATGAAAGAGCAGATTAATATATTAGCGATGCAGGTTGGTGGCAAAGGCGATGGAGAACAAAAAAGATATAAACCCGAAAATCATTCAGAAGAAACTGATAATAAAACCCCCAGTCA
>JABGRF010000082.1 GCA_018648405.1 Candidatus Scalindua sp. | reverse complement strand
ACATCAAAGAATTGTGCTTCTAACTCTTCAGTTTGTCTATTATCCTGTAGAATCTTCCTGATGTTAGCTCTTTTGTCTGTATTACAAGCAGTAGTCAGGAGTGTTGCCAGTAGGATTACATAGAATATTTGCTTCATAAGTCGTATATATTTATCAAAAAGCTGTATAGTATGATTGTAAATCGCAAAATTAATGCCGAATATTTTTCTGTAAAGCACAACGATCTCAAAATTCATAACCGCGCATATAATAACCGCTTATGTGTGTGTATGAAAGTTTTATTAGTTTTTTGTATATATTGGTTAACAGTTGTTGCGAAAATATTACGGAAGACAGTGGTTTGTACGAAAAATATACATTTTTGTCCGCTGCTTCTCAGATGGGAAATGTCTTGCTGTCTTGAATGGGCTCTATCCAATTATGCCGGCTATCAGAAAAACAGGATTGTTGTGGAGTGAACACGCCTAACTTCATTCATTTGCTTGTGCCTGCATGTGCATAACACGAAGATTGGTGATTCAATCTTTTCTGCTTGATTTTAAGATGTTCTGACAATAAGCTGAAAACAGAAATTATCTATTATTAGATAAATATGTTAAAGAATACTTTGTGCGATGAATAAACAGGTATTTTAATTACAAAATGTTAAGGAGTGCTGAAAATAGAAACTGAAAACCAAAGCTTACAATTAAAAGATAGAAACATCCTTATCGTGGATGATATAGAAAATAACCTCATACTTTTGGAGGATTTGCTAACAGGATCAGGATCCAATGTCGTCACGGCTACTAATGGTAAGGACGCGCTTGAAAAGCTTCATGCAGAGAAAAAGTATGATCTTATAATCTCCGACATTCTAATGCCCGTAATGGATGGGTTTCTTCTCTGTAAAAATGTGAAAAGGGATGAGAAGCTGAAAAATATTCCTTTTATTTTTACCACAGCATCCTTTATTGAAGAAAAGGATGAGGCGCTCGCTTTCAAATTTGGAGCAGAAAAATTTATTCGTAAACCATTTGAGCCGGATGAATTTATAAATATGTTACAAGGTCTATTGGAAGGTGTGGATGATGGTAAGACAGAGACACAAGAGATCTCTTTGGAAGATGATAAGGAGGTTCATAAGCTATACCATGAACGTTTGGTAGGAAAATTAGAGAAAAAGGTTTTGGACCTTGAGGATGAAATAGCCGAGCGCAAACGGGTAGAGGAGGCACTCCAGAGATCAAGTTCGATGTTGTCCTCAGTTATCGAGAGTCCTGATAATGTTATTATTTTTGCACTGGATAAAGATTCCAATTATATAAAATTTAACATGGCCCATGCAAAAGAGATGAAACAGATATATGATGTGGAAATTGAGATTGGCGAAAGTATCATGACGTATATTACGGGAGAGGATGACCGTTTGAGAGCCAAAGAAAATATTAAGCGTGCTCTGAACGGTGAGCGCTTTATCAATATTGAGGAGTATGGTCTGCCCAACAGTCGAGTTTGGTATGAATTAATTTTTAACCCGATTTATGACAACCTGCAACATGTTACAGGATTTACTGTGTTTGTAACCGACATTACTGAGCGTAAGAAGATGGAAGCGTCACTATTGCAGTCAGAAAAGCTGAGAGTAGCAGGCACAATAACTGCCGGAATTTCCCATGAGTTTAATAATATACTCGCAATCATCTCAGGCAATGTACAGTTGCTGAAGAGGAAATACAAGGATCATGGGGACCTGACTAATACACTTCATATTATTAAGAGGGCAACGGATGATGGTGCTGAAATATCCGGCAAGATGCTTGAATTTACTAAGACAAGCCAAGACTCCGAAGAGTATGTTTCTTCAGATATCAGGGATATGATATGGCACTCTCTTGATTTCACAAAACCAAGATGGAAGAATATGGCACAGGCTAAAGGTATAAAATACCGCATAGTCAATGATGGTATGAAGAGTGTTCCATGCATAATGTGCAACCCGGTAGAACTGAGGGAGATATTTATAAACTTTATAATTAATGCCCTGGATGCAATGCCTGTAGGAGGTAATATTTCGTTCAGTACATGGAGTGTAGATGATAGTGTGTTTGTAGGCATCTCCGATACAGGGGAAGGTATGTCCGAGGATGTAATGAAAAATGTATTTGACCCATTCTTTACGACTAAATCTCCTGAAGGGACAGGATTGGGTATGAGTATGGCTTACGGTATAATAACCAGACATGGAGGCAGTGTAGAGGTGAAAAGTGAGTTGGGGAAGGGTAGTACGTTTACCCTGCAATTTCCAATTGCCACAAAAGCAGTCAGCCCAATAGAGGCGACTGAACCGGAAACAACCGAAAAGGCTCTACACATCCTGACGGTAGATGATGAAGAGGCAATAGGCAGCATGTTGAATGAAGTCCTTTCAAGCAGTGGTCACAAGGTTGAAACGGTTGATAATGGAGCTGACGCAATAGATCTGATAAAGAGTGAAGATTATGATCTTGTATTGTGTGATCTGGTCATGCCGGATGTGTCCGGAGCCGATGTGATAAAATTCATTAATGAGTCGAAGAAGAGATCAAAGATAGGTTTAATCACCGGTTGGGGGGGGAAGCAGGCGCCAATTGAGGACGGCATGCATGTTGATTTTATTGTAAGGAAGCCTTTTGATTTT
Source organism: Candidatus Scalindua sp. (assembly GCA_018648405.1). Classification (GTDB taxonomy): domain Bacteria; phylum Planctomycetota; class Brocadiia; order Brocadiales; family Scalinduaceae; genus Scalindua. The sequence continues at coordinate 352 of JABGRF010000082.1, read as the reverse complement.
GAAGAGTTAATAAAGCAGATAGATGGCCTGGAGTTTTAGTCTGAAACTTACTTCGATAGTTTGCTATTTTCTTTTCCTGCATGTGCAATCCAAGCAATACTATACTATTTTTCAGAATCTTCTTTTTTGTGCTGGATGCCGAATAGATGCTTTATCGTTTCTACATATTGGAATCCGCCGCCGTTCTTTGCCTTCTCTTTTCCTACCTTGGCGGGCTTGTGGAGGATCTTGTTGAGTGTTCTCTGCATTGAGTAGACTATGTGCTCCCACTCCTCGTGTGCTATATCTCCTAGTTTTGGTCTCAGCCTTTCAAGCTCCTGTTCTCCTATTTCGTGGAAGTGGTTTCTTAGCT
>JABGRF010000084.1 GCA_018648405.1 Candidatus Scalindua sp. | reverse complement strand
GGCACAGGCAAAACCCTTCAGATAATTCTCTTTCGCCTTTTCAGGAAAAGACATATTAGATCCCCCTTTGTTATTATTTTACACTGTTAATTTTAATAACCGATTATATTATGAAAGCGTATTGCCGTACATCTAAAAAACATAAAAGGCCTGATAATACAAAATGGCTTTGCAATTTATCTGCTTTGCGATATAACATGAAGTCGTTCAATGACTTCTATAATTATTTGAATCTCCTATGCAAATGTTTAAATCAAAAGTGACAAGGCACGATAATTCGGGATTAAGGAAGATTCCAGAAAACCGATTCAGAATTATACTACTATCTGCATACCTCTCTATCTTTACACTCAGCCTTAATCATATTTCTTTAGCGACAGAACAGACAAACCAGCAAGAGGGATATCACGTTATTGATGAGCTTGTTGTTAACAATAGAAACAAATTCAAAACCGTAATTTTCGAAAGCGAAGCAGAAGGAGTATCAGAGATGAGGAAACTCATAGCTAGCTCACAAATTGAGGAATCATGGGTGTATTTACCTCAACGGGGAAAATGGATTGAGATCGGTCATAATGAAGAGGCAGAAAAAAAGGTAGACAAACGCTATATAACGAAAGCAAAGCTTGACGTTCAGCTGTTGGACAAATTAATGAGTGATGATCACAATATGGTCTTATACCATTTTCATCCTTCCCATTCTCTTTCCTTAGAGTATAAAATCAGAAAACGAGAGGAAGGTGGTTCACCCATGAATGACGGGGAAATTGAGAGAGAGAGAATAAAGTTATTAATTAAAAGTGCTTATCCCTCAAGATCAGATCTGTTAAATATGATCGGAAACACAATGGAATTCTTTGAGAGAAACAGTGAAGGGAATATCACATTTAAAGTGTGTTCACATTATGGGATTACTGAATATTATCTGACTGACGAGGGAATGACACACCTGAGTGCTGATAATTCCTTTAAGCAGATTTTATGGGTAAAAGGAATAAGTTCATCTGCAAATATTGAGGCAAACGTCAAAGGAGAAATCCTTGAGATGAACCCCAGGGAAACAAGAGATCCGTTGGAGAGGATTAAGATGAGTCCCAAACAAAAGAGGAAACCAGTGTCCCGATATATAATAATTGATCCGCTGGCCAGGATTCAGAAGGCTATTGAAGCAATGAATGACGAGTATATAAGAGTAGCATTCACGCCGTATGAGTAGGCAAAATACTCTCTGAAATATGGAGTGCACTAACCCTGAACTTCAAGAAAACAACCCTGCGCAATAATTGCCCAAAACCTGGCCTGGCAAGCATATTCGAATCTCTGTACTACCCAATCTAAAACGTTAAGGAAATAATTTCCTTTTTCTGACAACACAATTGAATAATTATTAAACAGAACTATCTATCAAGTACATATAATCAAACAGGTACTTCCATAGCACAATTTATTTAATTTTAGGTACTTACTAGTAAACAACAGGTATTTACAGAAATTTAGACAATCCCTTTGCCAAGACCTCTCTGTTTTGGTACCGCTTTTGCGATTTACTACTTATATAAAGAACCTGCTAAATTTACCTTTTGTATAATTATGGAGGAAAACTGTGATGAAAAATTACTTAACGGAGCACAAGGAATATGATGAAAATTATGACGACATTTATCCATCAATTGTGAAACGGCAACCATCACATTTCAAAAATGCATTTTTACGTCTCTCTTTTTGTTTTGAAAGTATTTGGAACAGGATATATCATTCAAAGAAACCACGAAGCTGCTTGTAGTAATAGAACTTTAGCAAACTGAATCAAAATCAGAAAGAATACATAAAGTACGAACCACTCATTTATATTTCAATCCTGTACGCGCAGGTGCTAAACAGACAAATAGTTGGTTAATTTCTGTCAAACTACTCCACTCTATTATATTCTGTAGTTGGCCCATCCGGTCCGCCTTTTTTCTTAGGCTCGTCCGTTAATGAGAATGCATTTTCAGATACGGAAACCTTAAAGTAGCTTGGAGGCCTACGGCCCGAAAAAGAGTCGCTTCTAAAACCTATTTTAATACGATCTGCTTCAACTATCATAAAGCTACCGTTTAACTTCACCGTATTCCCCCTTGAACCTTCAGTAACAATTATCACCGTACCATTATCATGGAAATCATAGGATTCAGTCTCTAATTTATTGATCCACTTGCCATACAATTGCTTTTCAATCTCGATATATGGCCTATTCTCTGCAACAACAGACTTAAGCTTATCCTTGGCGACAGCTTCTTTCTCACTGGAAGGACCAGTAAGCATTGCTGCTCCATGCCCTTGCAATCTACCAAGAAAGTTATTTCCAAACTTCTCCATTATCTCCGCCTCTTTTCCAGCTGTTGTACCCGTCTCATCTGTTGCCGTTGCAGAAGTTGCAGACACGTCCTTCTCTACTGTACTGGATTGAGAAGCAATACGCTCTTCAGATCCTTTTTTCTCAGATGTAGGCTCAGCAACCGGTGATTCTGAAGTAACGGTATTATTGGTGGTCTGACATCCATAAACAACAAACAACAGGAACACCGCAAAAAAAGACTTATATAATAATCTCTGTGTAATTTTCATTTTTTAGATTCTCCATATGGTATTTGGTAATAGATTGATTTCATGCAGAAAAACATGTTACTACTATTAATAAGGGCTGTAAAGGAATAACTCAATCAGATTGACATTAGGTTGACATGCAAATGTTTATATGCTAGAAAATAGACGTACTTTGCTGGCGGGATTCAGTGTATATACCGTACAACCGGCAACCGCGATCTTCAATCTGTTACATTTTACCTTTTACTACAATTAAGTATTATTTTATATTACAGAAAGTGTCAGGAGCGCTATTTTTATGAGATTCCCTTTTGCTGAATATGGTTCCAAAGAGCTCTCGTTTTTTGGAATGTTCTTGTTTGTGATGATAGTATTGAGCCTCTTTTTTTACCCGTTGGCAAGTATACCGTTTTTCATATTCCTATCTTTCGTTT
>JABGRF010000309.1 GCA_018648405.1 Candidatus Scalindua sp. | reverse complement strand
CGTAAATAACAGAGAAAAATAACGCTCTATTTTCGTTGTAATGTACAAAAACTATTAAGGGAAAAACAGATGATAAAAAGGTCATTTTTTCATACGAAAGCAATGTACCCTGACATGCAAATCATTCTGAAGCCTGCACAGCCCAAGAGTGGCAGCATGCTAGGACAAAGTTCGAACGCACTGAGAGGATTGAGTGTGTCCACGATCTTTTCACTTGCCAGATTACATGTCTACATGCCCATATGTTTTTTTTGTGCAATGGTGGGCCTGGACATTACAGGAAACGCACAAAGCTTAATACCTCTTTTAACTATAGGTTTGACCAATACATTTGCTTTAGTCGCTACATTTGCATTTAATGATGCTGAAGATGCGCCGGATGACAAGCTGGCTCGCTCTGTAAGAAATGTCATCGCATTAGGCAATGCGCCAAGAGAGAGCGGGTATTTAATTGCAGCGACTGCCACAATCATTAGCCTTTTACTATCTGCTATTGCCGGCTCTATAGTAGTCTTAATTACTTTGGCAATTCTTATAACAGGCTTCTTATATTCCTGGAGACCCTTCAGGATGAAAGCAAAGCCTTTTTGGGATGCTTTTACGCATGCCGTTGTAGGTGGGTTAATTTTCCTCTCACCTGCATGGTCTTCACAGATAGGTGTCATATGGGAAAATCATGTAATTCCAATTTGTCTGATATTTTCTCTAGGTACGGTATTGGCGATTCTCAACCATGAATTGTATGAGTATGAAGACGATCTAAAGGCTAATACCAGAACAACAGTGGTTGCATTAGGCAAAAGAAAATCATATTGGATTGTAGGATGTATCTCTTTATTGCTTTTAAGTCTAATAATACATGTATATCGGTTAGGGGTATTCCCCATGATATCAATCTTGTCATTTGTCATTGTTGGAAGCAGTTTGATGTTAATACCAATTATGTTATATCCACGACAAGCAGTTTCCGTATCAAAGCGTATGATCCCGTGGGCTATGAATCTTGGTGCATTTTCGGCTATTATTACATGGTACATCAGGGGATAAGTACATGCGAGATTTTAACAATATTTATCACTCATCACCTAATTTAGAGACAAAGATCATTTACACTATTTTGAAAGGTTATACATTAAATTGATGCAAAGTTGGCTATATCTGGCCGGAGCTATTTTCCTGGAAATAGCAGGAACAACATCTATGAAATTATCTGAAGGCTTTACAAGAACAATTCCTTCAATATTCATCTTTGTGTTCTATGCCCTATCCTTCACCGCGCTGACTATGGCCCTCAAGAGAATAGATGTGAGTGTCGCTTACGCGATCTGGTCTGGAGTCGGTACAGCTCTTATTGTCATAATCGGAGCTGTACATTTCAGAGAACCGATGACCTTGATAAAGGTAGTGAGTGTAGGCATGATAATCATTGGTGTTGTAGGGTTAAACATAACTGGTATTAAACATTGATTTAATAAACAGATTATCAAGTAATAAGAGTTTATTTAACAAACTTGTATCTATGTGAAATAACCAGATTCTAGTTCAAATTACAATTCTATTATGCAGAACAATACAATAACACACAAAATAGCCACCATTTTGCCAACATCAAAAGGACTTCGTATACACCCTCGTATAGGAAGACGTGCTCCAGGCACACGTTCGAAAAGGATACAGGAGTCTCCCAATTATCAAGACGGGAAGTTTGTGAATTCCATTCCTACGGATGTGTGTCAAGATGGCTATGCGTTGCATTTTATAAAAAACAGGCTATTCGGGAACTATACTGCATCACCCCCCTCTAAAATCCCCCTAAAACCTCTCCATCCTGAATCCTTCAAAACGATGCCATTGCAAGGTTCAAGAGCCTTTTGGCTTGGACATTCCTGTGCTCTAATCGAAATCGATGGAATTAGATTATTAGTCGATCCGGTTTTCTCCAGGGTTATTTCTGCAGTCTGTTTTATCGGGCTCAAACGTTTCCACCCAAAACCGATTGCCATGACAGATCTTCCCAAAATTGACGTGGTAATGATTTCTCATGATCACATTGACCACCTTGATAAGTCGACCACTCAATATCTAGCGGCAAAAGGTACATTTTTTCTGGTACCACTTGGCATTGGAGCTCTCCTTAAAAAGTGGAAAATTCGGGAAAGCCAATTCAAAGAACTCGATTGGTGGGAGTCATATACGGTAGGAAAAGTAAGACTCATTTGTACTCCTGCCAGACACTTCTCGGGAAGAAGCTTATTTGATAAGAACCGGACACTCTGGTCTTCCTGGGCCATCATTGGCACGAAATACAGAATTTTCTACAGCGGCGATACGGGATATTCCAATCATTTCCAGGAAATCGGCCATCGCTTTGGCCCCTTCGACTTGACACTGATGGAAGTCGGCGGTTATGATCCTTACTGGCCGGACATTCATTTAAACCCTGAGCAAGCAATTGATGCCCATCTTGATGTTAAGGGGCGACACCTGCTGCCTGTACATTGGAGCGCCTACGACTTGAGTCTCCATGACTGGGATGAACCGATTAAGCGAACTGTTAAAGCAGCAAAGCAAAAGAATGTTGATCTGGTCACACTCCATATAGGGGATAACATCGAGTTTGGTCAACAATTTTCTTCTTCCCGTTGGTGGGAAAAAATCAAATAATGTTAATTTCTATTGAACAATTTTAAATTGCATATTAATCAATAAATTTTGCATTATAGCTATCAAAACATATTATGAGCAATAAATCTAAAAAGGCACTTCATAAAAGATTAAATGCATATTCAAAAGCTATAAGGACATTCATATTTCTTAATTTTATCCTTTGCTTATTATTGAATCTAATCTTATTTGCTGCTGAAAGCGTGCATGCTCAGAGCAAAGAGGCTGGACTTGAAGAAATCTTCGCGATCTTCACAGAGGAGGAGATAGTTGTCAGCGCTTTAAAAAGGCCCAGAACTGTTTCGAAATCTCCAGCCATTATGAGTGTTATTACCGCCAGACAGATAAGACAAATGGGCGCCAGGACA
>JABGRF010000085.1 GCA_018648405.1 Candidatus Scalindua sp. | reverse complement strand
GCATAAATGATAGCGTCCAATCCACTGGCAGTTCCTGTAGATATTGTAGAATTTAAGCCTGTCGCATTACAGAAAATAGATACCCTGCTTGCCGGTGCATTCAGGACAGTGTTTGGGAAATCCATGGGATTTACGAAAGTTGGTCCTTCCTGCAATCCTTCCAGGTCGAACGAGCTGATACTGTCAATACTCCCGTACGTTGACCCGATTACTATTCCCAGTTCATCAGCATCATAAGTTTCTGGAGTGATACTAGCATCTACCATGGCAAGCTTTGCCGCAGAGGACACCAATAACGATGTTCTGTCTATGTGGCGAATACCTTTTTTGCCCAGGTATTCCTTCGCATTAAAATCGGTAATCTCACCCGCTTTTTTGCTCTTATATTTATCGACATCAAACAGCGTGATATCTTTGATCCCTGAGACACCATTCGTCAAATTGGTCCAGAACTCATCCTTGTTCTCGCCGATTGGCGACAAAACACTTATCCCTGTAATAACAAGACGACTATTCATATAAAATTTAAACCTCTATAATAGAAATTATTTTAAGTTTTGATTCTTAGCCTGTGAACTTTTTTAATATGAGACTACTATTGTTACCACCAAAAGCATATGCATTGTTCATTGCAATATCAACCTGCATTTCACGTTTAACATTGGGTACAAAATCCAAATCACACTCAGGATCCTTTGTTTCGTGGTTTATAGTTGGAGGTACAACACCCTCTTTGATGGCTAACGCACATGCGATCGCCTCTATAGCGCTGGCAGCTCCCATTGTGTGACCAAGCATAGATTTAATAGAACTTATCGCCAGATTCTTCGCGTGTTCACCAAATACCTTCTTTATCGATATAGTTTCAGCCTTGTCGTTGGCAACTGTTCCAGTACCATGAGCACTCATATACTGAACATCCTCAGGTCTGATCCTGGCACTTTTCAACGCCTTTGTCATTGCTGAAGTGACACCATTTCCTTCCGGGTGTGGAATTGTTATATGGTAACCATCACAACTCAGGCCGTAACCCAGGATTTCTGCATAAATATTAGCGTTCCTTGCCAGTGCGCCCTCCATGGATTCTAATACCAGCATTCCTGCACCTTCACCGACCAACAAGCCTTTTCTGTTTTTATCAAAAGGTTGGCAAATGTCAGGTGCAATGGCATTTAGCCTGCTAAAACCAACAAATGCAACTTTAGAAAACGGATCTGATCCGCCGGCAAGCATTATATCTGTTCTTCCTAATTTAATCAGGTCGCATGCATAACCGATAGCATAGTTTCCTGCTGCACATGCAGTAGGTATTATTGTGCTTGGCCCTTTAAGACCAAATTCAATAGATATATTTGACGGCATATTGACACAAGGATGTTGATGGAACAGGCTAGGGTCTACACTATCTTCTCCCTTTTCATGTCTTATATAGTTTACTTTTTCCAGGATCTGGATTTCACCTGCAGTTGTCCCGATTGAAACACCTGTTCTCTCAGGATCGGTATTCTTCAGGTCAATATTGGAGTCATCGATTGCCAGCTTTGCGGCTGCTATGGCAAATTGTGAACCTTTACCAATCTCACGGTTTGAACCGTTACTTGTGTAATCATCGAAATTGAAATCCTTAACGGTACAGCCTCTATGTACTCTAAAAGGAGAGGTGTCAAATGCTGTGATCTCAGATACACCGGACGTGCCGGAAATTAATGCATCCCAGAACAGATCTTTTTTGTTCCCTATAGGGGAAATTACACCAACACCGGTAATTACAATTCTTTTATCCATGGTTATATATTTTTACTAGTACTTTTATCCGGTTAATGAATCTTTGTCCGCTACGCCAAAACTCAAAGTTGCTTTTGTTACAACTTTGTCTCCCACTTTGGCCACTCCCTTAACAATTGCCGCACTGGAAATTACCTTTTCTACATCAATTTCCAGAGTTAGCTGATCACCGGGAAAAACAGGTTTTGAAAAACGCACGTTTGCGGAAGCCAACAAAAAGACCTTACCTTTGTTCTGCTCAGTGTCAAAGCTCTTTTTGAAGAGGATAATCGCGGCTTGTGCCAGGGCTTCTACAATGAGAACTCCAGGCATTATGGCAAAATCAGGGAAGTGTCCAGCGAAGAAAGGCTCATTACCAGAGACGTTTTTTAGACAAACAATCCGGCTCTCTTTTTGAAGCTCAATAACTTTATCAATAAACATGAAAGGGTATTTTTGAGGAATCAGCTCTCTTACTTCCTCAAAGTTCAGCATTTATAAATAACCTTTCGTTCTATGTAATAGTCACTGCCTATCCACTTTTATCGTTTGTGTAATAGGCAGATAGATGATTAAGAAGCGTTACAAGCTCTTTCCTATTTTCCCTCAAGTGTAGATCTGGTCATCTCAATTGTTGCATTCAATGATGTAATGTCTACGAGTTTTTCTTCCGGAATTTGAACCTTAAATTTCTTTTCTATAAGGGCAAGGATTTCCAATGCCAATAAGGAATCAATCTCTAAGTCTTTAAAAAAGTCGGCATCTCTCTTTTCCCAGATCTCACTCTCCTCAAGTTCGGTTACTTCAGCAACAATAGCAGTAATATCTTTCTCTAAGTTCTCTACAGACAATATCTTACCTCCCTAATAAACAACCAGAAATCTAACTACCCAGAATACCAATCAAAAAATTATTAAACTGGCATTGTGACGTCGTTTTCTGTAAAAATTATTGATCTAAAAGTATTGATAGTATTTGATTACGATATAATGAAATATTATCGAAACAGGAAAAATAACAAACTTATATCAATAAGTCAATAACAATCTTAGGACAATTTACATAGTAAACAGGTATAGATGATTGTAGTTAGCGATAATATATATTCATTCCAAATAGGGGGTATTTGAAACCACTGTAGAAAGAGCCGCCAATGTATCTCTTTTCGGTATATGTACAGATGAAAAGACCACTGAAATGAAGTCGAGCATAACTGCCAATAATGTATAAGTCTTATAATAACAGGACCTTCTATAATAATTAGTACG
>JABGRF010000186.1 GCA_018648405.1 Candidatus Scalindua sp. | reverse complement strand
ATAATTACTCACCGCAAAAGTATAAAGAATTTGCTTTTACACCAAAAACTTAGCCAAATCCAATCCTAATCGCTACTATCATCACTAGATTCATCATCAAATGGTTCGCCTTTTAGGCTTCCATACCTGTTTCCATTGATCGTAACATAGTGACATCTCAAGCAATCTCCATAATCATATATATCATGCTCTTCGTGTTCACGTCGAATGTGTGACGTATTGTGCTCATGACAGTTTAGACATGTATACTGTTTGTAGTTGTCATTCGGATGGCAAGTCTCACATGAAACATAATGATCCTCTGTCAATGGGAAATATTTATCGTGATCAAAGATTGCCGGCCTCCATCTTACTGTCTTGTGACATGATATGCAGTCGTCAGAAACAGTAGCATGGAGATTGTCATTCGGTTTTAGATGGCACTCTATACAATCCTGTTTCCCAGAAACCGTATTATGGTCGAATGATATAGCCTTCCATGCAGTAGTTGAAATGTGACAAGATTTACAGTCTGAATTATATTTATCCGGATGGGCATTCTGATAGTCTGCTTTATGACATGTTACACAATTATTTAGTATATTTAATTCAACAATATTATGGTCAAAGTGTGTTGTTATTTTACCTGCAACTCCTTTATGTTCAGTATGGCAGCAGAAACACTCTTTTGTGTTAGAGATGTGCAAATCCAGTAGTTGTTTATTGTGAAACTGAGATAATTTGAATGTCTGATGGCAATCACTGGTAGAGCATAAACTTGAGGCCACTCCTTTAAAAGGTATATGGCACTGCCTGCAGCTCTTAATCTCCTCATGGCCTTTACAGAGATCTCCGGGTGAATAAAAATGAGTAGGAAATATGTAGCCTATTGCCCAGATAATAAGCAGTACAGCTGGCGTGGCTAATAAAACAATATATATATGTCTCTTCATACCGTTGTAAGTTATCTCCAGAACCCATCATAATACAATGCTGACAGGATATGATAAGCAGTTGTCATGATTAAGATAAAAACCATAGGGACATGGATTGTGCGCCATTTTTTTACGGCATCATGGGTTAAGGTCAGAGTAGAAAGTCTATCGTCTATCTCATTCCCTGCAAGCCCTTGGCCTTCAAGCTCTTTTCTTCGTAGCTGTAATTGTTTTCTCGCATGTAAAAAAATGTATCTACCGGTCAGTCCGCTTACTACGGTTATAAGCATAACTCCACTTGTCAGAAGCGGTACAAAGGCGTGCCCATGAAACCCTCCGTGTACAAAAATAAACCCTGATCCAACAATTGCAAGCCATTCATGTGCAATCAACCAGCGTTTCATATCGCCAAATTTAAAAATACATTTTCTTTTTCTTAAAGAGTAGGTAAATGAGCACAACATGAGTATTGTACCTGCCGTTCCAATACTGTGTTTCAAATATTCCAGTCCCACAAAATCAAGAATTATTTCAAGAAATATAGCGGCAGCAATTGTCGCAATAATACTCCCTGTAAATGAGGCTAATCTAAAGAATACAATTTTCATTTGGAGAAAAAAAAGGTTGATAATTTATTTTAAACTACCTGTTGACTCATAAATCTATGTTAACCCAGAAAAAGGGGATTTCTAGCATTAATTATAGAGGTATTTCATCATTTAAGAGACACTGCCTGATGTCGCTTAATTTGTGAGATTTGTATATATAGTAGAAGTAATTTGTGGAAAGATATACGTCAATTGTAGTTAATCTTGGAGGAGTTGATAAGCACGCAATCGGATTGATTGAGAAGTTCAGTGACCGTGTCACTGCTTTAAGATGTCAGTAGTAATTATTGCGGTAGAGGTAGCAATACGTATATGGTTCGTTTCCTTAGCCCTCTGATAAGGTTAATCATTTTCTTTTTTAGATTGATTCTTTTTTTGATAGTTACGCCAACCAATCGTGTAGATGATAAGAACAAATTGTATTGTTAAAACAAGATATGTATAAAAACGACTAACGTGATAGTTACCCAGAGAATCACCAGACCCAAGACATATCATAATATTAAATAAAACAAATGCCCAGATTGTTATTAACTGCCCTGTTGTTAGTTTGTATGTCATGATCCTGGCAATATATTTGTAAACTGATACTCTTCTACATAGTCACCTACCGATGCATCAAATTTCTCTTCTCCCCACTGCTCTATGGTAAGTGTCTTCTCTTCAGATAAGTCATAGTAATCCCAGTAGAGAAATTCGATTCTCTCTTTTCCTCCACCTTTACAGAAATAGCCGCCGCTTCCCTCATCAATGGTATACTCTACCCCATCATATTGGATCATGTTCGGAGGATCATCATTTTCCTGGATATGTTTACGCAACCCTCGACCCACACTCTTTAAGGGTATCTTCTTTGTCAATGTCCACTCAGGTTCGTCATCGTCCTCAAGCTCCAGGTACAGAACTTCATTTCCGGATGTAAGCTCCCATTCGTAGCTGTGATTCCCGTCGTCCCAGTCGTATGAATTGTACTCAGTAACCTCCCACGTCTTCATATCATAATCCACAAGGTAACCTACCTTGAGTTTAGACAATACAAGGTCCTGCAGAGGATCAAAATCATCTTTCTTTTTTTTCTTACCAAACCAGGCCATATTATTCCTTTAATAAAAACTGATTATTTCTCGCAAAGGCGCAAAGAGCGCTAAGCGGGAAAAAGAAAAATACTTTATAACATAAAATCTTATGAAAAAAGCTTTCGCTTCTTAATTCATTAGTATCTTTGCGTTCTTTGCGCCTTCGCGAGAGGCTATTAACTCTGTTCCAACAATCCCATTCTTGTTTTCAGAGCCAGGAGTTTGTCGTTTGGGGCGTTTAGTTGATTACCACCCAGTGCGGCATTGATCTCGTCGTCTACACTCGTCTCTGCTGATGCCAGTTCGCCGTATGATTGTGCCAGTGATTCATCCTCTTCGACCTTAGCCTTCATTTTCTCCAACATTGCAATCGTGCCGGTAGAGTCAACTCTTGCAACCTGCTCGTTTATCTTACGGGTTGCAGCCGCGGTCTTGGCTCGTGCCCTGAGTGTGATAAGTTCGTTTTCATAAGAAGATACGGTTGACTTCAATTTGGATACATTAGCCTGTAGCTGTGACGCCATTTTATCCTGCTGTTCCCAGTTCTGCATCAGACTGACAGCCTTCTGACTGCAATCCTCTTTCCTGTTCAGGGCTTCTGTCGCCAATCGTTCTGCCTGTTCTGCGTCTATCCCACCACCCTGCATCTTCTGTAGCAACATCATAGCCTTGCGCTCGTAATCAGCAGCCAGTCTCTTATTGTCTTCGGCCTCTTTCTTCAATCGAATGGCAACACCCTTAACCTCTGCCAGACTCTTCATGGTCCCCTGCAGATCCTTCTTCAGATCTCTAATTCCCTGTTCAGTCATTTTGATAGGATCTTCAAATTTGTCCATTGCACTATGTGCCTGGGACTGACCCACCTTAAACATCCGCTGAAATATACTAGCCATGATTTAACTCCTTCATAATTACAATTTATCTTAGATTAATAGTTAATGTTCTTATTTATCAATTCTTAGCCCTTACTGAATTCAATAAGCTCGGCGGCATACTCTGCCAGGGCAATACTCAATGCGTTAATTGAACCGTCCAGCTCGTTCCTATCTAGATTCTCAAGCTGTAAGGTGTCCCTGAAAATGACTTTTTCCCCCTCTTCATCCAGTACAAATGCACCATGTACCAGGGTACGGTTCATCTGGAGGAGTCGCTTGAAAAATCCTTCTGTTTTTTTCGGAACATCCATAATCACCTGTTCGAGAACTAAGACTGGGTCTTCGCAATCTATGATGAGATTCTTGATACCTTTCTCTTCATCATCTATAACTACTAACTCCTCTGCAACATCTTCACTGGAGATTGAAAACTCTAACTCGTCTAAATAGTCCTTCACCTTTTGCAGATTTTCAGACATCTTTTTTCTCCTATTTCAAATATTCAAATTATTATAAAAAACAAATTAGTTTCTGTTCACCGCAAAGGCGCGAAGAGCGCAAAGGTACTACTTAAATAAAAACCTATCCTTCGACTCCGCTCAGGATGACGTCATACTGAGCGGAGTCGAAGTGTTATCTTTGCGTCCTCTGCGTCTTTGCGGTGAACATTTACTTTTATTTAACAAGATGCGGGCGTTCATGTGCAATCACGATCAGATCATCTCCGGATTTGATCGTATAGTTTATGGGAGGATTCGCCTCCAATTTATTCTCTTTTCCAGATTCAATTGCCACGATAATTGCATTATGCCTCTCCTTGATAAGTTTCAGTACATCAATAAACTGCTTTCCAACAAAACTTTCCGGAGTTTTTACCTTATAGAGTTCGTTTCCAAATTTATTACTGACAAGCTCTGTAATGATCTTGGTTATACCGTGATCAAGCGCAGCCTGAACAAGCAGATTTCCGCTCAACTCACCGATAACAATTATCTCGTCTGCCCCTGCCAGCTTCCCATGCTGCATGTTTCTCGAATCGGAGATCTCCACACATATATAGACATTCGGGTTAAGCTTACGTATAGAAAGGGTGTTTAGTACTACCTTTGCATCTCTCGAATAGGAGTCAAGATCTTCATCTGTCAGAACCATAACAACAGACGCTTCCCGCAAATTGGCCTTCTGCAGTATGTCAAGATCTACTTCACCATGGATAAAGTAAGTGTTCTCATCTTCAAGCGGTTTCTCAGGAATATCTGCGATGATGACAATAGGCTTGTCTTTAACCTTCTTATCTGCCCGTAATTCGGAGATAATCTCTTTTGCCTTATAACTCCATCCACAAATAATGAAATGATCTTTAACTTTTACACTGTTCACGCCCTTACCCTCTTTAAGTTTAGTATCAACGAATGCACTGGCAATTGTTGCCGTAAACATTCCCAGTATTCCAATGCCAAACACCATGACGACGACACCAATAATCCTTCCGCCAATAGTTGATGGTGTTATATCACCATACCCTACCGTGGTAATCGTTACGAAACTCCACCAGAAGGCATCCACAATACGCGGAGTTTTCTCGAAAAAATGGAGCCCCAATCCGCCAATAAACAGGGTTATTATTGTTAAGCAGAAGAGTCGAACGATTTTGTTTCTGCTTATTCGAAAAAAGGCATTCACCATGGTTTATGATTATTAGTTTTTGGTATGAGTTGTCCGTATGTAGATCTCAATTAGGGTCGCCTCTGTTATATGTAACCTCATACAGGCATATAATTTAGTAAATTAGCTGATAAAGCGATGTTTGTCAAATACCTTCTATCATCACATAAGGGGAATGTCAAGCTCTTTCATAAGGTCAATGGTATAGAGAGTTAAGCGAAATAGACAATAGATAGTTGATACAGGAATTAATTGTAACCTACATGATATCGAAGTGTTATACTGGATCAGCTATAATCAGTTGATTTATTATTTTTTTCAACTATTATACAATTATATATAAATATTAAAATGAGAGTAATATCTCTTTAATTATTCATTCAACTGCATTGATTGCGGAATTTGTTTTTAAGTTTAACTGTACTCGACAGAGTTTTAAATAAATGTGTAAGTATCAGAGATTGTTATTCGTATTAATTATAGTTGTAAATTTAATCTATACAGTTCATTCTGCACATAGTGATTCTCGAAACACTCCTTCAGCCTCCCCACTAGGAAAGCCTGTCGTTAAGATTGGACGAGTTATCTGTGGTGGTCATTTGTCCCTTGCTGTTGCTGAAAAAAAATATCAGCAGAGCCTGTCGTCGTTTCAGTTGAAGACAGTTCAATATCATAGATGGAAAGATGTGATAAATGATATGCTTTCTGGTAAGGTTGCCGGTTCTTTCATGCTTTCTCCGTTGGCAATGGAGCTCATTCGTCTGGGTTTTCCTGCCAAAATAGTGATGAAAGCCGACCGAAATGGAAATGGTTTCGTACTATCAGATAAAATCAAATCCATTTCAGACTTGAATACACGTAAAACAATCATTGCGGTACCACATATTTATTCTCAGCATCATGTCCTCTTGCATCAACTTCTGGAACAAAATAACATCCTGCCCGAAAATATAACAGTTATAGGTATGCCACCACGCGATATGATAAATTCACTCCGACGAGAAGAAATTGATGGATTTGTGGTTGGTGAGCCGGAAGGGAATAAGGCTGTTTCGTTGGATGTAGGCTGGCTGGCTGCTATCTCACCACAAATATGGAAAGATCACATGGACCATGTGTTTATAGCAACAGATCAATTTATAAATAAACAGTCTGCTCAGCTTCAGGAGTTGATCAATGTACTGGTGCGTGGAGGGCAGTTTATTGAGGCCAATCCACATGAAGCTGCTATCATGGGAGAGACCTATACAGGTTCAAATGCTGACGTATTCGAGCAGGTATTGACTTCACCACCTGAATGGATTGACTATAGTGACATGTTACCTACTATAAATGATATTATTGCGATGTCTTCCAATATGGTAAGAATGAATTTATGGAATGATATACCTTCGGACCCAAGTGTTTTTATTGACCCTGGATTTGCACAAAAGGCAATAAAAAACCTGTCAAATCTTAAATAGCATTTATGCCAAATTATTTAAACTTATGAAGAGACGTAGATCACTTAACACAACATGGTATGGATTGATCATACTGATCACTATAATACCAATGATAATCCTGTTTTCATGGTTCGGTTACAGAGAATATTCTCTGTTGTTGAAAGACGCTATACTGGTAGAAAAACAGTTCAATGAAAAAGTTAGAACAAATATAAGCGTTGAGTTCAACAGGATCATCACTTTGCTACAGAACAAAGGTGATCCCATGGCATTCACAATCAATAGGACATTGAATAAAGAGATGATCGAAACGCTTTTTGAAGCTGTATTCTCCCGGGAGAGAGCTATCAATTCTCTTTCACTATTGTCCCGGAAAAAAGATGTACACCTGAATATGGATAGAGACGGTGTTCTTAATAGCTTTGAGTCTATTAATAGACATCAGGACAAGGAAGACAAGCTGCTGGATTATGAGCACTTGATCAACACAGAACCTCTTGAATTTGTTATACCATTACACGGCCGAACATATGTAAGTTCTCCAATTATTAAAGAGAATAGTGCATACTTTCGCATAGGCGTACCTGTAGGTCCCGTGAACAACCCGGTAGCAGTACTAGTTGCATCTGTCAATACGGAAGAACTATGGAAGGAAGTCCTGCCAATATTCTCACGTACAGATGTCGATGCCTATCTGGTAGATAGCCGAGGAAGCCTGCTTGCCATACCTTCCAACTCCGATTTGCACATCGGCAAGCTCTTAACTAATATGAAAATTGTTCGCGCATTGATTTCAAATAAGGAGTGGGACAGTGCAGAGTCATATATAGGATTATTTGGAAAACATGTCCTGGGGGCTACATCTTACATAGACACACTAAATTGGGGAGTAATTTCAGAAATACCAAGGAATAAAATTACTGGTCCCATTTACACAACCATTTCAATAGTAGCCGGTATAATACTTTTGATTATTCTTATTACCGGAGGCATCGGCCTTCTCTTGGTAAACCGCTTGTTAAGTCCATTTGCTTTATTAAGTAACGCCTTTGATCGTGTGTCTAAGGGAGATTATACCACCAGGATGGATTCATCTTCTGTTAAGGAGATCGACAGTATTGTGGATGGATTTAACAGAATGACACAAGTGATAAAGCAGCGTGATAGTGAGATTAGAAATAGTGAGACTAAGTTACAGGCAATTATAGATAACACGACAGCTGTTATATACATGAAGGATCCCCAGGGCAAATATCTCCTGATAAATCATCAGTACGAAAAACTTTTTCATGTTAGCAAAACAGAAATCATTGGCAAAACTGATTATGAAATATTTCCTAAAGACAAGGCAGATGCTTTTCGTAAGAACGACAGAAAAGTAATAGATTCTGAAAGGTCAATGCAATTTGAAGAGTTGGTACCTCATGATGACGGATTGCATACTTATATTTCGCTGAAGTTCCCCCTTTTAAACACTGAGAATATTGTTTACGGAGTATGCGGCACCTCTACTGATATCACGGTGCACAAACATAATGAAGAAGAACTGAAAGAACACAAAGTGCTTCTCGAAAGAGCACAGCAACTTGCCCTGATTGGTCACTGGACACTGATTCCGGAGACAGGTGTAGTTACCGGTTCTGACGAGCTGTTCCGTATCTTTAACTTGTCATGTGGAGATATGACACTCGATTCATTTGTAGAAGTCGTTCATCCAGATGACAGGGAGATGGATACCGCTGCCATACAACGTGCTGTCGAGCATGGCGAAAGCTGGGATATTGAGCATCGACTTATTTGCCGAGATGGAAAAGTGAAATGGGTGCACGCCATCGGTGAGGCCGTCACTGATGAGGCTGGTAATGTTGTTGAGTTAGTAGGCACAGTTCAGGACATCTCCGCCCATAAGAAGGCGGAAGAAGCACTGCACAAAGCACAGGATAGTATTACAGGTTTTGCTCATATACTCGAAGAGTCATTGAATGAGATTTATATATTCGATGCGAGAAACCTTCAATTTATTCAGGTCAATAAAGGTGCAAGGATGAATCTTGGATATTCGATGAAAGAGCTTAGTCGTTTAACTCCACTGGATCTAAAACCAAAGCCCACATTAGAAACTTTTAAAAGGCGACTTGAGCCTCTTCGTTCAGGCAGAGAGGAAAAAATCAATTTCATAACGGTACACCAGAGAAAAGACGGTTCTTTATATGATGTTGAGATACACCTTCAGCTTTCTACATTCCAATCTAATCCCGTATTTATAGCTATAGTCCTTGATATAACTGAGCGCAAAAAGTCTGAAAAACGTATTTCTGAAAATGCGGCAATGCTAACTAAGGCAAACAAAGAATTGACGTTACAGAGTGAAATTATTAAAAACATGATTGAGGGTGTCTACATTGTTAGCATGGTTGATACCAGAATCATATATGCCAACCCTAAATTCGAGCAAATGTTCGGTTATTCAGCAGGTGAAATGAACGGTAAACACGCATCTATTGTTAATGCGCAGACGGAGAATGATCCAAAAGTAACTGCAAGAGAGATAATGACAATGTTGAGCAAAACAGGAGAATGGCATGGAGAGGTTAATAATGTCAAGAAGGATGGAACGGCTTTCTGGTGTTATGCAAATGTTTCTGTATTTAGTCATTTAGAATACGGTGAAGTTTGCGTTTCTGTACACACTGATATTACCGAGAGAAAACAAGCTGAGAGAGAGCTTAAGCAGCTCAATGAAACTTTAGAAGATCGCGTAATTGAGCGTACAGCAGAGATTGCTAAATTTTCTCATGCCATAGAACACAGCTCTGCAACGATTGTAATTACAGATGTTGAAGGCAATATTGAATATGTCAATCCATGGTTCACAAAGACAACCGGCTATACTTCTAAGGAGGCTATAGGGGAAAACCCACGTATCCTTAAGTCTGGAGATCAAACTCCCGAGTTCTATAGAGAGTTATGGGAGGCTATCCTATCTGGTAACGAGTGGAAAGGTGAATTTTATAATAAAACAAAGGCTGGACAGTTATATTGGGAGTTTGCATCTATTTCTCCGATCAAAAATAAAGATGGTATTATTACTAACTTCGTCGCGGTTAAAGAAAATATTACAGAGCGCAAGATGGCTGAAGCAAAACTTAAGGCTGCTTCTGAAAAAGCTCTACGTGCAACAGAGGCAAAATCGGCTTTTCTTTCAAGCATGAGCCACGAGCTGAGGACCCCTATGAATTCTATACTTGGTTTTGCCCAATTACTGATGACTAACCAGAAAGAACCTCTTGCAGAGTCTCAAAAAGAGAGGGTTCAGCATATATTAGATGCAGGCGATCATCTACTTGAACTCATCAACGAAGTTCTTGATCTATCAAGCATTGAGTCAGGTAAATTACCAATATCACCAGATATTGTTAATGTGGGAGTAGTAATAGATGAAGCGATCACCGCCGTTGTACCGATGGCACAACAATTCAGTATAAAAATAAATAATAAGACTAACCGCTGTGATCACTATATTGTAGCACACCGTACACGAGTGAAACAGGTAGTTGCTAACCTGCTTACAAACGCAATAAAGTACAATCACACCGGTGGTTCAGTTACAATATCATGTGAGTCACCCAATACTTACACATTGCGCATAAACGTAGAAGATACTGGATTGGGGATTTCAGAAAATGATTTTGACACACTGTTTGAACCATTTAATCGTCTGGGAAGAGAATCCTTAAATATTGAAGGAACTGGTGTCGGTCTGACAATTACAAAGGCATTAGTTGAATATATGGGTGGTAGCATTGGCATTGAAAGCAAGGAGGGAAAGGGCTCAAAGTTCTTTGTAACTTTCAATAAAGCAAAAGCCCCTGTGTCAGAAGTCACTGAAACCAAAGAGCTGCCAGATGAGAAACATCTTGAGCCGATGAGAGAGAGAAAAACCCTGCTTTATGTTGAGGACGATAATGCTAATCTAACGCTGGTAAAAAATATCCTTAGACGCCGTCCTAATATTAAATTATTAACTGCACTCGATGCAGAATCTGGAATAGAACTTGTACTTGAACAGCATCCTGATCTTATTCTAATGGATATTAATCTGCCGCAGATGGACGGTTATGAGGCGTTAAAAAAGTTGAAGAGTAATGATGCCACAAAGAGAATACCAGCTATTGCCATAAGCGCAGACGCAATGCCTGACTCAATTAAGAAGGGAAAAAATGCAGGTTTCTTAGAATATATTACTAAACCGTTAAACGTGAACAACTTCCTAGATGTAATAGACAATATTTTTAAAGAGGAAAGAAAATGATTCAAGATCAGGATATATTCAATGCAAGAATTTTAATTGTAGATGACAGTCAACGTAATATTACATTGCTGGAAACAATGCTTTCAGATGCCGGTTATACTTCATTTGTAAGTATCAAAGATCCCCGCAAGACAACGTCGTTATACACAAGTTTCAAACCGGACCTGATCATATTGGATATAAATATGCCTGACATGGACGGCTTCCAGGTAATGAAAATGTTACAAACTATGAATAAAGATGATTATGTTCCAGTGCTTGTAATTACAGCCCAACAGGATAAATCCACAAGATTGAAATCACTACAGTCCGGTGCAAAGGATTTTCTAACAAAACCGTTTGATTTGACGGAAACGTTGATGAGGATACGAAACATGCTGGAAGTCCGGCTGCTTCACAACCAGGTTCATGATCAAAATGCACTACTGGAACGAAAAGTCATGGAAAGAACAAAAGATCTCTCTGATGCACAACGCATTGCACAAATGGGAAACTGGGTTTGGGATATT
Source organism: Candidatus Scalindua sp. (assembly GCA_018648405.1). Lineage (GTDB taxonomy): Bacteria > Planctomycetota > Brocadiia > Brocadiales > Scalinduaceae > Scalindua. The sequence goes on along the minus strand of JABGRF010000186.1, from coordinate 9,078 downwards.
GTTAGTGATAATTTGAGCTGGTCTGATGAAGTATACCGTATTTTCGGGTTCCAACCACAAGAGTTTGAAGCGACATATGAGCAGTTCCTGCGTTCAATACATCCAGATGATAGAGAGAGTATAGAGACTGCAATAAAGAAAACCATGTACGATAAAATCCCTTACATGATTGAACATCGTATTGTTCTTCCTGATGGTTCTGAACGCACTGTTAGTGAACAGGCAGAAGTCGATTTTGATGAGAACGGCAAGCCGATCAGAATGATTGGAACGGTCCAAAATATTACCGAGCTTAAGAAAAGAGAAGAAGAACTCATAAAGGCACAAAAACTAGATGCCATGGGTGTACTTGCCGGGGGAATTGCTCACGACTTCAATAACTATTTGCAGGGAATCATGGGGTTTATCCTGTTGGCACAGCACGATGTTGGCGAAAATGGCAAAGCTAAAAACTCATTAAAAGAAGCGCAGAAAATTATTTTTCAATCAAAGGAATTGTCTAGCAGGCTTATTACATTCTCAAAAGGAGGCGAACCTATAAGGAAGAAAATTTTGCTACCTAAGCTGATAAAAGATTCAGTCTTACTTGCAATGAGTGCTTCCCGTTTCGATTGTCAGTTTGCAATTCCTGAAAATCTTTGGGCTGTCGAAGCTGACAAAGGGCAGCTGAATCAGGTTTTCAGTAATCTTGTTATTAATGCTAAACAGGCACAACCGGATGGGGGTAAGATCAACATTTCTGCCGAGAACATCAAAATTGAAGGAGAAACCCAGCTTCCTCTGAAAGATGCCAATTATGTAAAGATAGCTATCACTGACCATGGATCCGGTATCTCACGAGAAAACCTTTATAAGATCTTTGATCCATATTTTACCACCAAGAAGAGCGGTAATGGTTTAGGACTAGCTGCCACCTTTTCAATCGTCAAAAAGCATGATGGTCATATCAACGTAGAATCTGAATTGGATATTGGCACAACATTTTACATCTATATCCCTGCATCAACACAGAAGAAACCGGAACCAGCCCAGGCTAATATAGAAAGTACAGAAAGTAAATCAATTAATTGTAGAGGGAAAATACTGATAATGGATGATGAAAGTACATTTAGAGCCGTTATTGGAGAACATCTAAAACTTTTAAAATATGAGGTTGATGGTGCTGCGGATGGTGCCAGCGCAGTAGCCTTATATAAGGACGCATTAGACACTCACAAGCCTTTTAATGTAGTCATAATGGATTTGATGGTACCTGGCAAAATGGGAGGAAAGGAAGCTACTGAAGAACTACTTAAAATAGATCCGGATGCAAGGGTTATTATTACAAGTTGCTATGTAAACAATTCGACTATGTCCGAATATAAGAAGCATGGTTTCAAAAGTGCACTTTCCAAACCATATGAAATTGCTGAGCTGGACGACACTTTACAGAAAGTTATCACCGGTAATTAGCTCAGATATCTTTTAACATATTGTTCTGGGTTAAATAGCATATCGTATACGTTGACATCAGATAATTAAAATGATATAAAAAATAACAACTATTTTTACTCAAATCTATACAGGGCATTTGAAATGTTTAGGAAAAATCTTGTTTTATTAATATGTCTTCTGGCTATCTGTTGCCTGGCAGCAAAAAAGTATAAACCCCAACCAATTGTTGTCAGGGAATTATCTAAGCTTTCTACTGCAACAAAAGTTGGTTCACTGTGCATGTTCGTAGAAGACTATGGTAAGCATTCAAAGTTTGATTTCTCTAAAGCCAACCTGAGAGCTGTCCAGCTAACATTACAAAACACTTCTCATGATATGTTTTCAGCAGTACATCAATTCTTTTATGCTGATTTCAATGGCATTGGTAATAAACATTACATCCCATACCCATATGAAGACGCTTTTACTCTTATGGACAATTCCTCTTCGTTTGTCGCAAGCATGAAAGGATCTCTAGTTGGGTCTTTGGGAGGCAGTGCATTGGGCGCCGCTTTGGGTGCGGCGGTAGGTGCCATTAGTGGAAATCCTGTTACTGGCGCTGCCACCGGTGCAATTACCGGCGGTGCAGCTGGAGCCTACAAAGGACATAGGAATTACAAGAACAAGGCGACTATTGCTGTTGATACAGAAATTCAATCCAGGAAAATTCCTGATGTTATTACTGTACCCCCTAATAGCAAAATCACTGGAGTACTATTCTTTCCAAAAGACACCCATACAATCCGTATTAATATTGAAGGTATAAATTATGATCTTTCGATAGATAATCCAAAAGGGAATAATGATGGGTATCCAAGATGGGAAACGCAGAGAGAGATGGATTCGTCTGTTAACAGAGATCCGGAAATGGTTTTAGAAAATTACACAGGGCATGTATTTGTAGGCGAATCCCACAATCAATTTCACAGGCCAAATTGCTCAAGACTGGAAGACTCGGAAAGTTTAACAAGATTTGATACGGCACATGAAGCAAACGAAGCAGGTTATCTGCCTTGTAATTACTGCAAACCATCATAGAGACACTTCTCTTTACCAGTCAAGCGGCTGAAGTGATTTGTCCGTAACAAATCTCGTAACAAGACCAAGAAGCCATGTGTGTTTGTTTATTTCAAACTCTCTCCTGGACACCTTTGCCTTGACAAGAGCCATTTCCGACGCTTTATGGAATTCAACGGACTTAACAGCCACATAGTTTATATCTACATTAACGATACCCCTCGATCCAAAATTCCCATACAGGTCTACGCCATCAAAATCATACGCCTCAACGTTTTCTCCCCTTGTCCTTAGTCTAAATGAAAATCCACCGTAAAATATCAGTGCCTGTGCCTCCTGCTCCATCCCTACTTTTGATATTCCGTATCCATCACCGTAATTCAGACCCAGCTCTACTCTATCGCTGCTGAACGAAACCTTATATCGTGGTTTTTTTCTATTTTTTCTAGACAGAAAAACGCTTGAGATATTTTTTGGAAATTCTCTGTCAGTAAAGACTCTGCTTGAGATCAAGAGTTTAATTGTCAGGTCACGATCAATAGTAAACTCATCTTTTTCTATAGTTGCATGCCTGGATATGTAATAAAGCATGGTATAAAACTGCTCAAGCTTAGACCGGAGAATAGATGTATCAAAAAGCGTAAGAAGATCCTTGTCCATCTCCGCATTTCGCTGATCGAACAGATTCACTTTCTCGGAATCAACAAGTGCGTACAAATCATTAAGTACCTGATCAACGTTAAAGTCTGTTGACTCTAAAGCTTGTTTGGAACTATTCTCAACGGCAAAGGCAGAGCTTGCAAATAACAAAAGAACAAGGCCCACAAAAAAAGAACTTCTAATCATTATTAATCCACCTATATATAACAAAGGCCGCCTATATGGCAGACGGCCCGACTATAAAATTATCTATCTGAAATAGTATTAAAGGCTCTAAACTGTAACCATTTAATTATATACCTGAATTTAGAGTAACACAATAATTTATTTATCGGCAATTTCCATTAATATTCCAGTAATTATAAATTTACTTGGCAAGGCACAAAATGTATTCTCTGAAATCACGAAAGAGCATTGTCTACACACTCGATCCATGATTTCGCAATTAAAGCATGACCAGCCGGTGTCGGATGAACGCCATCCGGTGCCCAGTATTCAGGTGGGTGAAGTGAGCAGGATTTACGAAATATTTTATCTAATGGCAGCAGGAGCGTACTGAACTCTTCTGAAAGTCTGTGTACTATTTCAATCTTAGGATTCAGATCATCCCTATACGCATTATTATCTCCCAGCAACATAAATGGTTCACACAATATGATTGTAGAGTTCAAATCTCCTGTGGTTCGCTTCAGGAGCATACGGTACTCTTCTTCAAATAGTTCTGCTGGTGTAATTAAGGTGTCATTTACGCCCACCAGTATTGACAATATATCGAAACTTATGTCCATACAGTCCGCATCCCAACGGAGCTGAAGATCTCTTATTTTGTCACCACTGATCCCACGATTAATTAACTTGAGATTAGATTGTGAATGATTGCCTGCAAGCGTCCCTTCTATCAGATTAACATATCCATCTCCCAGGCTATCGCGATCTTCTCTGTTTCTACCACAATCAGTGATACTGTCACCTTGAAAAAGGATTACTGAGTTTTCTTTGAATTGTTTGGACATCGTGAACTCTATATATTGGGATTTATTTGTTATTTGGAATTTGCTGATTGATGTTTAACCGTTATCCTACGCTTCAGCTTTGGAAAGGAAGCCAAATAACTTTTCCTGAACGGAACTATCCATATTTACAAACTCGACCCCGAGGCTTGTACCGTCATCATCTTTCTTGACACTTCTCTGTTTTGAATCAATACATAACTCACCTTCTATTCCGGGCAGATAAAAGCCTATTTTGATTTCATTATTTAACTCCAACAGATTTATACGGTCTTCTTGTTCAGGTGCTTCAATAACAAACAGGCACCCTGCTCTACTAATATCAGTGATACCTCCTTCTATTATATTTTCTGCAATTTTTACATTAGCCGGCAGAAAGCACACAACTCGTTCATTTCCACGAAAATCAAGACTCTCTATCTCTTCAGGATATTTCATGAAAACCAATTTAAATGGATTGTGAATAAGTTCAATAACCTGAGATTTGAAACCAAACATTGTGCCCTTATACATGTACTTTACAGCGATTTCAGTTCCCTTTGCCATAAGGTTTGAAACATTTTCCATAGTATGTAGAGGCGGCATTTTGACGATCAGGTATTTACCTTCATCGATACCTATCAGTTCACACGATATCCGTCTCCTCCTCTCTTCAATCTGCAGCCTGAAAGTGATACCTATGTTCAATTAGTACGCCCCTTTTTATCTATAGTTCATTAATATTAGAAGATGCTAGCACTCTCTTATTTACAGCTCCATGCTGACTCTTTTTAAACATTATGGTTATCTTTGTCAAGGCGAATGTATATCATGAGTTGAACAAGGTCAGAGCAGAGGATTATGGCTAGAGTAAACGCAAGAACTCTTCCACCTTTAAATGAAAAACAAAATCAGCACTGCAATCAAGAGGAGTTTCAGAAAGTGTTATGATCGCAAGAAGCGCACCATTCTCTTTTGCGATTGAAGGAAAAGAGCTTGCCGGCTGTACAACAAGGGTAGAACCAACTACAATCATCATGTCACATGATCTTGCAAGATCATTTGCTCTGTCCAGATCTGCACTGCGCAGTTGCTGTCCAAAAGATATCGTGGCAGGTTTCATAAGACCTCCACATTCCCTGCATACCGGCACACCATCTTCCAGATCCAGTCCCTCGAACACCTCTTCGGATGGAACGGTGAAGCCACAATCTATACATGCAACCTCTAAGTTGGTACCATGAAGATTTACAATCAGCTCTTTTGCTAATCCACTTTTCTCGTGAAGACCGTCTATATTCTGCGTGATGAGCCCGGCAAGTTTGCCCTCGTCATAAAGTCTCTTGAGAAACATGTGTCCTGTATTTGGAGAGGCAGCACTTAGATCTTTCCATAACTCCTGCTTTCTCTGCCAGTAAAGCAGTCGTTTCTTTTCATCTGAGACGAATTCTTCGAAGTATACCGGTTGAAATTTATCCCAGATACCACCCTTACTACGATAATCCGGAATACCGGATTCAGTGCTTATACCTGCCCCGGTAAAACCAACAATCTTCTTACTCTTATCTAGGGACGATTTAAAAGCATCTATTGATTTGTTGATATCGGTATGTTCCATCTGTATTGATAATTACCCGCCAACAAGCTAGACGCATTTACCCAGCGCTTTAGTCATACGCTGAAGAGCCAGTGACTTGTCATCAGAGTCGATTTGAACGTCAAGTATACATATCTCTTTAGTATATTGACGTGAAAGCTGTAATGCTTCTTCAAGATTATCTTCCGTCTTAATCTTAAACCCCCTACCTGTCTTAAGTATGTCAGGAATACAGCTGTATTCCCAGGTCTTCACATCATTAAAACAGCCATCCAGCATTGGACGTTCAGTTCCATAGCCACTATTATTCAAGATAATAACTATTGGGCTAAGATTATACCTTGCCGCTGTTGACAGTTCCATTCCTGTCATTTGAAAAGCACCATCTCCGACTAATACAAGAGGACGCAGATCAGGATTCGCCAACTGCACTCCAATACTTCCCGGCACAGCAAACCCCATCGACGCATAATATGCAGGTGAAAGAAACTCCGTTTCATTGTGTATTGTCATATCCATGGCGCCAAACATTGCATCTCCAGTATCTGCAATAACCACAGTATTTTTGTCCAGAAAAGTATTTAGACGCCGGTACAAATATTCAATGGTGATTTTCTTTCCAAGAACCGGCTGGAGTGGTTTAACAGATTCCGGGCGAGGAATATCCCCATCTTCCCGTTTATTAATTTTAATCTGCAAAAGCTCTTTAAGAAAATCACCTAAACCTACATTTTCATACGCATGGTAATGTACATATACTTTCTGACTGGTCGCATATATTGATTTACCCTGATCAATATGCGCGGTAAACATGCCGAGATTTATATCTGTCATAAATGTGCCAAGAAGGATAAGGCAATCACTCGATTCCACATATTCTCTTACTTCATCACGGCCGACTGCACCCTCATAAACACCCATATATAGCGGATGGTGTTCACTGATAACTGATTTACTGAGAGGAGTCGCTACAACGGGAATATGAGTATTCTCTATAAACTGAAGTAAATCATCCTGAATACCGAATCTATGCAACTCGATACCGGCAATTATTACGGGCTTTTTAGATGTGTTAATAATGTCCCGGGCCTCAAGCAGGGCCTCTTTAAGGGTATTATCATCACGAGGAAGTGGGATTTCCTGAGGCAAATAATATGGTATTGCAGTTACAGAAACCATATTACGTGGCAGTTCAATATAGACTGGCCTCTTGTGACGCAAGGCAGCATCAATTACTCGATCAATTTCTCGACATGCAGTTTGAGGATTATCAAGTGCGGTTGAAGCAACAGTAATCTGTTCAAAAACTCTTAATTGCGTATCAAATTCTCGAACCTTGTGGTGCAGAAGCGGAGATTTTATTCTTTCATTTGTACCCGGTGCACCACTTATAATAACAACCGGAGATTTTTCTGCAAAGGCCTGTGCGGTTGTATTTGTTACCTTCAAGCCTCCAACGCAGTAAGTAACACATACAACACCCAGCCCTTTTACCCTTGCATAAGCATCCGCCGCAAAACCTGCCCCCTGTTCATCACATGTGTTTATTACCTGTAAAGGGCTTGATTCAAGTTTGTGAAAAAAGCTTAGAGCATAATCACCCGGGACGCCAAACAGATGAGTGACACCATGTTCATGAAGTTTTTGAATAAGGTAATCACCAATAGTTTTTGCTGCAGTCATATTTCCACTCTTTTCTAACAGATAGAATCTATTTGATAGTAAAGCGTTAATAACCTGGTTTAAAACTCATCGATGAATATGGATATATAAAGGGTTATTTTGCTATTTGATATCCTCCAAGTATAATCATAGCGTAGCTAAGTCACAACAATTCTCTTAACTATTTCTTTTAAAGTTGAGACATCAATAATTAGAAATATTTTACATTAAGCCAGAGTTGGGCGCCTAGTACCGATTCTTCCGTTATTTGTTTTCCTTACTCCATTTCCATTTATTGATCTTTTCTTCGCTATACCTTTAATGTTCGCAAGTCTCTTCTTCTTCTCACTGAAAAATATGTCATAGGTAAATCCCGCTAATACTCCACCTACAATAGGTCCAATCCACCATACATAATGATTTGCAAAATGTCCTGAAGCTAAAGCAGGTCCAAAAACCCGAGCCGGGTTCATTGATCCACCGCTTATTGCACCTCCTACCATCACACCAAATAAGACAACAAACCCTATCGCTAATCCGGCTAATGCTGGTGTTGACCTCTTGTCAATAACAGTTGCAAATACTACAAACACAAGTAGAAACGTTATCACAGCTTCCATAATGATTGCCTGTGATACGCTAACAGTTGATCCCAGCACACATGTACCCAGAAACACACTGGCAAGGGCTTCCGGAAACAGTGCCTTTAACAGGTAACCGGCAAGCGTTGCCCCTACAACTTGTGAGACAATATACATAACACCAACACCTGATTTCATTCTCTTTGTAACAACCATAGAAATAGTAACTGCAGGGTTTATATGTGCACCTGATATATAGCCTAACGAATATGCTACGGCCACAACAACAAAACCAAAAGCGATAGCTATTCCCAGAAGGCCAAAACCCTGTGAACCACTTTGAACTAAGTAATAGTCAGCACATACACACCCTGAACCTACAAATACTAAGGCAAATGTTCCTAATAACTCTGCAAGATATTTTTTATAATTTGTTACTGCAGATGTTAAACAGGCAGCTCCTTTACCGCCCTCTCCGCCAAACATTAAGGCGAATCTCTCTAACGGCCCTAACTGATAATCCCTGGAAATCTCCATAATAGTTTCCTTTAATAAAAGTTAAAAATACTTAAATAATATTGAACGTATATCTCTAATAAAAACGGCCACAATTGCCCCTCCGGACAATATTGATAATTTGATGTTTATACCGATCGCAATGTCTATACCAAAAGATCACTACTTCGTATAAACAGTATAATTGATTACATGTAAGTGTTATCTTTTCAAGGGAATAGAGGCAAGAGATAAAATGTCTACAATATATCGTATAAGTCCAAAAACCTGCTAAATCCGAAATGAATGCGCGAAAACCGTGATAGGGCCAAAAAAGACGAATCTTTTTCAAAATGGTGATTTTACGACCGTGATTAAAATTCTGCGAGCAAAACATGTTACGCATTTTTTTCGTATTATATTTATTAGCAAGAAGATATATTGAAATTTATGCGCGATACCCCCTAGTTAATCAATCAGTTGTTATTTATAATACCGATACCTAATAGTCCTATCTAGCGAATTTACCGATACTTACATACAGACAGTAATTAGGAGGATGTAAATATTTCAGAACAGGCATCAATATTGCATTATACGTGAT
>JABGRF010000251.1 GCA_018648405.1 Candidatus Scalindua sp. | reverse complement strand
TTCCCGACCACATCCACTACAGAAACAACATCCCCCTTAACAAACTTCCCATCAATTTTCACCACACCGGATGGCAGCAGGCTTTTGCCTTTTTTTTGCAAAGCGCCTAACGCACCTTCATCTATATAAACCCTTCCTTTGGGTTTTACAGTAAAACCGATCCATCGTTTACGACTTGTGATCTTCTTGTTACATGGAACAAATAACGTACCGACATCATCATAGTTCATTATTTTTGACAAGATCCCTGACTGCATCCCGTTCGCTATTATCACTGCCTCTCCTGAACCGGTTGCAATATTGGCAGCCTCAAACTTGCTCTCCATACCGCCAACACCTTCTTTCGTCTTTTGCTTGAATGCAAGCTTCTTAATATCGTCCGATATAGAATCCACAACAGACAAAACACGGCACCTCTTACCGGAAGTTGGAGGAGTGGTGTATAACCCATCCACAGAAGACAAAAGTATAAGCAAATCAGCTTGTAGTAAATTCGTAACGAGTGCGGAAAGGATATCGTTATCTCCAAACGTTATCTCATCCACCGAGATAGTATCATTCTCATTAATAATCGGAATTGTCTTGAAATTTAATAACGAGTGTAACGTGTTACATGTATTTAGGTACCTCTGACGATCTTCAAAATCCTGCCTTGTTAGTAGTAATTGTGCTGCATGGTATCCATGTTTTTCAAAACATTTATTATAAATTTCTATTAATTTCCCCTGACCAATTGCAGCAGCAGCCTGAAGCTCAGGGAGAATACCTGGTCTTTTCTGAAGGCCCAATGCACTAATACCAGCCCCGATTGAGCCGGAGCTTACAAGAACCACACTAAAACCCCTTAAGCGAAGATCGACAACCTGCTTCGATAGCCCCATGATTCGGTTTTTATCCAGCAATCCATCCCCATTTGTAAGCACACGGGTTCCAATCTTTATCACAATTTTACTGACGTTAGATAATATTTCTTCTCGAATATTCATAACAATTATTAAATCTATTTCTCAAATTCTTTGTAATAAAAGCGCTTGACTTCTCTGGCCTTTTTGGTACTATCCCGAAGTATTTTAGACCAAAACAATTCTAAGGAGAAAAGAATGGCAAAGAAAGCAAAGAAAAAGGACAGAGAAGTACTTGTTGTTGCTAGCAAGATTAGAGAATATGTCAAAAGTAATGATTGTAATACTTCTGGTGAATTCATTGGCGAATTGAGCAATACAGTTTACGATTTAATTGATAAAGCGATAAACAGAGCACAAGGAAATAACAGAAAAACAATTCAAGCTAAGGATGTATAGGATAGCAGTTTTACTTTGAGATGGAAGACAATCTTTGCGTAAATAATTCCGTTAAGATTTTGGGGTTTGCTTTGCCTTTGGTAATCTTCATTGTTTGACCGATTAAAAAAGCTAACGCATTTTTTTTACCCAGCCCATAATCTTCTACTGCTTTAGGATTCTCTTCTATAATTTTAATTACGATATCATTAAGCTCACTGGTATCGTCCATCTGAGTTAAATCCTTTTCCTTAACTATAGCGGAGGCGCTCTTCCCTGTATTTATCATTTCGGCAAAGACCTCTTTAGCGATTGAACTTCCAATTGTTGGCTTGATTTTAACTAACTCAGCCAGCATTTTTGGAGAAACAACAAAATCCTGCACATTTATTTTTCGATCATTTAACTCACGAAGTACATCATTGATAATCCAGTTACTAAACTCTTTTGAGGAATCCTGTGATATCGCTACGCATTCCTCAAAATAATCAGCAAGAAATTTGTCTTCTGTCAGAATACCGGCATCATAGTCTGAAACCGATAGTTCATCCACAAACCTTTGACGACGACTGACAGGAAGTTCTGGTATTGTTGCCTTCGTCTCATCAATCCATTCCTGATTTATCGAAAAAGGAACTAAGTCCGGCTCAGGAAAATACCTGTAATCATGGGCATCTTCTTTTGTACGCATCCGACGACTCACACCGTCAGCCTCATCCCATAATCTAGTTTCCAGTAAAACTTCCTTGCCATCATCAAGCATATTGCTTTGCCTGGATATCTCGTATGCAAGCACTTTCGAGACAGCTTTCATAGAATTAAGATTTTTAATTTCTACCCTATTCCCAAAAACCGTTGAGCCATGTTCCCGTAAGGATACACTCGCTTCGAATCTTAAAGAACCTTCCTGCATCTTACAATCAGACACACCGATATAAAGCAAAATATTTCTAAGTGTCTGCATATAACTTTCTACCTCTTCAATACTTCTCATATCTGGCTGAGTTACTATCTCCAACAATGGCACACCTGCCCGGTTAAAATCTACTAAACTATATTTAGCGTCAGACGCTTCAGGATGAATAAGCTTCCCGGCCTCCTCTTCTAAATGCACATTGTGTATGTCTATTCTTTTTCCCTTTCCAGCTACGACCATGTCTACGTAACCGTTGTCGCCAATATTAAAGTAGTTTTGTGAAGTTTGATAGTTTTTAGGCAAATCAGGATAGTAATAACTCTTTCTATCAAAATTGGTAAATTGATTTATCTCACAATGCAACGCGACAGCAGCTTTTAGCGAATGTCCAAATGCTTTTTTATTCATTACCGGCAAAACTCCCGGTAAGCCCAAACAAACAGGACATGTCTGGGTGTTTGGCTCTGAGCCAAACTTTGTGCTACACCCGCAAAAAAGCTTAGACTCAGTGTCTAGCTCGGCATGAGTTTCCAATCCTATTACTACTTCATATTTCATAAACTATCCCTGTCATTTTAATTCAGGTTTCTTTAAATGAAAGTCTGTTTCATTTTCGAATAATTTTGCAATCTTTAATATTTTTTCCTCTTCAAAATGCTTTCCCATAATCTGCATACCAATAGGCAAACCTGTTGTTGTAAATCCACATGGGATTGAAATACCTGGTATACCCGCAAGATTAGCAGGGATTGTATAAATATCTGACAAATACATCTCAAGTGGATCAGTAATTTTTTCCCCTATCTTAAAAGCCGGTGAAGGACAAGTAGGAGAGATAATACAATC
>JABGRF010000088.1 GCA_018648405.1 Candidatus Scalindua sp. | reverse complement strand
AAGATCGCAAACATGGTACAGGAGGTAGAGGAGAAGCTGACACCTCTTCAGGTAAGGCTGAAGAAGTTTGGCAGATGGCTCGGCATTGTGACTATTGGGGTCTGCCTGGTTGTCTTTGTAGTGGGAATTCTGAGAGAGTACCTGACTGCAGATCTGTTTGAGAAATCTTATGTGATGGAGATGTTCCTGGCTTCTGTGGCCCTTGCAGTAGCTGCAATCCCTGAAGGCCTTCCCGCTATTGTGACTATCTCACTGGCTTTTGGTGTCCGCAGAATGGCAGGCCGAAATGCGTTGATCAGGAAGCTTCCTGCTGTTGAGACACTCGGATGCACGAGTATCATCTGCTCTGATAAAACAGGGACTCTGACAAAAAACGAGATGACTGTCAGGGATATTTATGCCAATAACAGACTGACAGAGGTCAGCGGTGACGGCTATACACCGGAAGGCAGTTTTAGGCAGGCAGGCGATGAGGTGACTGATATCTCAAACCTTGAGCTGTTATTCAAGTGCAGTGTTCTGTGTAATGATTCGAGGTTGAACTGCAATGACAGATGGGAGATATTCGGGGATCCTACAGAGGGTGCGCTGCTTGTCTCTGCCGGAAAAGCCGGTTTTAAGAAGACAGAATTGGAGAACCGATTCCCAAGACTAGATGAGATTCCTTTTGATTCGATAAGGAAATGTATGACGACCATCCACAGGGTTAATGATGAAAACACCGCTTATGTTAAAGGAGCACCGGATGTCATCCTTGATAACTGTAAATACATCTCCATAAACGGCCAGATAAATGAGTTAACCGGAGAGGATAGAAAGAGGATCCTGGATGTTAATCGGGATATGGCAAACAGGGCCTTGAGGGTTTTAGGGTTTGCGTATAAATCGTTAACTGAAGAGTATACAACTGAGTCTGAGGAGATCGAAAGGGATTTAACTTTCATTGGCCTGCAGGCGATGATCGACCCGCCGAGAGAAGAGGTTAGAGAGTCGATTAAAAAGTGCAGGTCTGCCGGGATCAGTACTGTCGTAATCACAGGAGATCATAAATTGACCGCTATTGCTATTACGAAGGAGTTGGGACTGTTTAAGGATGGCGACATGGCGTTAAGCGGAGAGGAGCTGGACAGATTAAGTGAGGACGAGCTTGATGAGATAGTGGAAAACGTTGTAATCTGCGCAAGGGTAAGTCCGGAGCACAAGGTAAGGATCTTGAGCGCATTAAAGAAGAAGGGGCATGTTGTCGCAATGACAGGTGACGGGGTAAATGATGCCCCGGCTTTAAAGAGATCTGATATAGGTATTGCAATGGGGATTACCGGAACTGACGTTGCCAAGGAAGCCTCTGATATGGTACTGACAGATGACAACTTTGCTTCGATTGTAAATGCGGTAGAAGAGGGCAGAGGTATTTACGGCACGATTAAACAGTTTATCCAGTATACACTATCTTCAAATCTTGGAGAGATACTTGTTATTTTCCTGGCAATACTCATCGGATGGCCGCTTCCGTTGATCGCTATTCAGATACTATGGGTTAATCTCCTTACAGACGGCCTGCCGGGCCTGGCACTTGGGCTGGACCCTTTCTGCAACAGCATCATGAACAGACCGCCCAGGAAGAGAGACGAAGAGATAATTACCAGGGAGGTTATCTATAATATTTTAATAGTAGGCTCTGTGATGGCGGCCGGCACGCTGTTTATGTTTTACGGTTATGGGGTTGAGACCGTCAAGGCAAAGTCTATCGCCTTCACTACCCTCGTAACGTTCCAACTGTTCAACGTATTAACTTACAGAGCGAAGAACTTCAGGATAGATTTCAAGACAAGTAAATATTTAATCGCCTCAGTTGTGATATCGCTGGTGATGCAGTTTGCTGTGCTTTATACACCATTAAACGTCGCTTTTAAAACTGTCCCTCTTGGAGCGGGTGACTTGATTAAGATATTCTTTGTAACAGGCTCACTGTATCTTATACTCGAATCAAGAAAGATGTATATGAATTATCTGCAGACAAAGAGTACAATAGGATAGAAGCTGGGTATGCCTATTTGCTATTTTAGCTTTAAAAAAATAGGGAGGAGTAGAAGGTGGATACTTTCATAATAATAGCAACTGTCGGCGCAGGGTTTATATTTCTTTTCTGGTTTATCCTGAACCTGAGAGATGAGAACCGCAGGCTTTTAAAGAGGCAGGAAGAGTTATTAACAAAGATTGAAGAAGCACAGAACGAAGGGCTTAAGGTATTGAGGGATGGGCAAAGTATGCTGTCGAAGACTATGTATAAGCTTGATCTTGAAGAGAGGGCCGGGCTGAAGACACTGGAAGAGATATCTAAAAACACCGGAGAGAAAAAACAGGAGAAGCCGGAACCGAAATGACTTTCTCACTCACCTTCTCCATCTTCGTTGTTACTTGTCTTTTGCATACCTTTAATCTTGATTGCCGCTCACATAAGTGGTTATAATTTGCAAATCTGTTGTAAAGAGTTACAAAATTGAAAAGTGAAAAATATACAATTTTGCTTACTCTGTTTTGTAACACGGAATTTTTCAGTTAGGAGAAATGAACATGCATATGAAATGGACACAAGATTGCAGATTAGAAATTCCTGAAATTGATTCTCAGCATAGACTTTTGTTTGCAATAGCAAATGAGTTAGTGGATATTGAGAACCCATTGGAGCAGCAACAGGAATTCAAATACATGATTGATCATTTGAGGAATTATGTAGAAGACCACTTTAAAACAGAAGATAAGTTTATGGAAGATGCTAAATACCCTGAACGCGAAGAACATCTAAATATGCATAATGATATTATTGCTGAAATTAATAGTACATTAAAATCCTGTGAGGACTTACGCACACTTAAAGAGAGTTTGCAGTCATTGATGTCAAAATGGATTAAAGATCATATTTGCGAAGAAGACAAAAGATTCTCAAAATGGTATCACCAGAACAGACAGCCTGAAGTCAATGACCCTGTCTGACACATACACTACCCTGGCTTTTTCCATCCGTTAACTCTGGCCTCTTCGTTGT
>JABGRF010000243.1 GCA_018648405.1 Candidatus Scalindua sp. | reverse complement strand
AAGCGTTTTTTAAGCGTACCGTCTGTTCCCGAAATTGGAAGCGATTCCACAAAAATACCGGCATTTTCGTGATTGTACATATAGTTCAATAACGTTGTTATTGTGTCGGGTGTAAATCTGTTTTTTTTAGACAAACCGGAACCATCGTCAAGTTGATATTGATCTTCAGGAATTCCTAATTTTGTAAGAAAATCCTTGATTACATCCAATCCTCCGAAAAAGCTTCCATCATTATTAATGGTTGCTCCAAGAGTTTTCAATATCTGTTCAGCATAAAATCCCTGGCTATTTTTATTGGACACGGTAATAGATTGCCTTAGGCTTGACGTGGTTGTAGCTAATATATTATGTTCAGGAATCGCGTAAATATCTGTTTCGTCTATAACCCTCGCCTTCCCCATAACATGAATATTCTTTCCCTCTAATACTTCTTTAAAAACAGTAGCCATATACAGGGGAGGATTATTTATGGTAATCCACTCTTTACTCGGCTGGGCCTTAGACCAATAACTACCTTTAATGTTAATCAGGTTTGTAAATGGTTTTCTGTATAGTGAATAAGAGTGCTTTGATTTCGACGTGGTTGTTCTACACCTATTAATTATCCTAACGTAAGATGTTTCAGGCACAATTCCAATTGAAGCAAGACCTCCGGGACTTTTGTTGGGCCTCACCATAATATCAACACAATTATCATTAAATGAAAGCCCGCTTACCGGCGCACAATACCAATTCGAAAGCTGGTCTTTTGGCCAGTTACTATGAACAAACTCTCTATCAAATATGCTGTCATCTGCAATGATATCACCATTAACCATTTGTATACCATGCTCCCTGATCTTGTCGGCCCAGTGGGCAGGGACTGCGGTTACGTTGTCATCAAAGAATCTTCCTGATATATTAGGGTCACCACTTCCTTTTATAATAATATCACCATCCAGCTTGCCATCTTCAGAGATGTCACCACTATAGTATATTTCGGTTTCGTATTCAAAATCTGCGCCAAGATAGACCAGAGCAGTTGCTGTCGTAAACAACTTCATATTGGAAGCGACTACAAACGGTTTATTAGAATTGCTTTTGTATAGGGACTTGTTTTTACTTACTGAAAATATGCTGATTCCAACACGCGTACCTTTTGGCTTATATTTCTGCAATATAGCATCTATTTCTACCTTGAGGTTTTCGTTTTCAGGTGTGGACCATACGTTTTCTAAACATATGGCATAACAAAATACGAGAACAACTAATAAGAAGTAGGGAATTTTGTATGTAGTCTGTTTCGTGCTTAAAAGGGGTTTCATCTTAGATTATAGCGATCTATGTAGCCGCATCCTTCAGGTTGCGTAACTCACGTGGAATTTACTTGCACCCATCGGATGATAAGAAACGCCGCCGGGGCGGGCGGCTACTACCCAAATCGAGAAGTAAAATCGCTCGATTTGGGTATAACTTAAATAATTGTAAATGGTGGAAGCGGCGGGAATCGAACCCGCGTCCCAAAGTATTTCAACAAAAGCGTCTACACACATAGTCTATCTTTTAATTTCGCCGTATTGAATGCCGACAGACAGGCCTTCAATACCGCTATCTCAAATAAAGTTTCGCCAAACCCCCTTTGAGCGAAAAGGTTTAACTATCCTGCTATTTTACGCCAAATCAACTCCGCAGGAGAAAATTGAAAAGACGCGGCCGGTTTTACGCAGCCAATGCTAGTTCATTATCAGCATTTAAGTTTTCGCCAGGTTTTTTATGAGGCCTCCTGACCACCTCAGAGTGCAACTCTTGCATCCAGTTACTCGGTCGAAACCTTTCGCCCCCTTAAATTTACATAACTTTCTTATCTTTTTACAACACGGGCAATTTCACGATCAACTGCCCTCTTCTTCAAAGACTCTCTTTTATCTACCAATCGTTTGCCTCTGCCAACTGCCAGCTCAATCTTTATTTTTCCCTTCTTTAAATAAATTGAGAGAGGGACCAGAGAGAGTCCCTTTAGCTGTATCTTACTAACTAATTTTTTGATTTCCTGTTTATGAAGAAGTAATTTTCTTACACGTATAGGATCGTGATTCTCCCGATTTCCCTGCTCGTACGGGCTTATGTGCAGGTTGTGAAGAAAAACCTCATCGTTCTTTATGCTAGCATAACTTTCAGCTATACTCACATTCTTATTACGAACCGATTTAACTTCTGTGCCTTTTAACGAAATCCCCGCCTCGATCTTTTCAATAATCTCATAATTGAAACGGGCCTTTTTGTTAGTTGATACAATTTCCATGTTGACAAACAGATCCAAAGTTTTTTATATTAACAGACATATCATCAAATTTCAAGGCTTAATAGCCTTAAACACGTGTTCTGCACAGTTTTACCTGCATAATCCTAAAGAGAGCCGAAGTGGCGGAATTGGCAGACGCGCTAGCTTCAGGAGCTAGTGTTCGCAAGGACGTCGGGGTTCGAATCCCCGCTTCGGCATATCTCTTCGTAGAACACACATAGAATTTATAATAATAACAAGTTACATCTGTTTTTTATAAAAAAACCTACCTCTGCATGTTAACTGCCAGTATGACATCTTCTTGAGTTTGTACAATGTTTAGCAACTGCCAATTAGGCAGCATGATAAAATTCTACCCTTAAGTTCAAAAAAAATATACCAATTTCTCCCTATCTTGGATATTATAGATCTGTTGATTAAAAACACTTTAGGATGAAATTGAATAGAGAAACAGAATAAATTAAATCACAATCCACATATCAGGCACTTTTTTTGCTACATTCCCTTATTCCCACAATATATAAAACTAATTTATTTAGATAGAACAGATAAAAAGGAGGTTTCTAAAGCATGGCAGAGAAGAAAAAGATTGTTTTTAACCAGGACGCATTTGAATCTTTGAAGAGAGGTATTAATCAACTCGCCTCTGCTGTCAAGATAACTCTTGGCCCAAGAGGAAGAAACGTGATACTACAAAAAAGTTTTGGGTCACCAACAATAACTAAAGATGGAGTAACAGTTGCAAAAGAGATCGAGCTGGAAGACCATTTAGAAAATATTGGAGCACAAATGGTAAA
>JABGRF010000089.1 GCA_018648405.1 Candidatus Scalindua sp. | reverse complement strand
ACTATTTAAGTCTGAGTTCTTTCCATTTGTAACCATTGGCTACAAAACTCAGCAGACGATCTGAGGTGCGAAATGTTACTTTATTCAGTGTTATCTTTACATCTCCTACTGTCTCTTTAACTCCGAGACGTACTTCTATAAAAGATGGAGATTTAACCCCCAATCCTAACGCCCTGCCAGTGGTGATCACAACAGCAACGTATCTTCCTGTCTCCGCTGTTACCAGCTCATCGAAAAGCGGGAGCCGGGCTTCAACAAATTTATCGGTTTTAGCACTATAGCAGATAGCACGATCACTTGTTACCAGCAGAGCCATAAATGGAGATAAGGACGTAATTGCTTTTTCCGGTTCATCCAGATTCAAACGCAGTCCATGCCAGGCACCTGATGTAGTAGATATTACAAAAAAACGAGAATCGGTTAAAAACGCACCTAAATTACCGCTCGACTCACTCCATATTACCTTCTCATTTTGCCGGAGATTAACGGGTATTGACTTCTCCCCATTTATAACAGCTATAACTTTGCCTTTCGATTCTGCGATATCAATCAGATCTTCTATATCATCTTCTGCACTGGAGGATATGGTATATCCAAGAATGGTAAAGAGTATTAGAGTTATCAGGGTTATTCGATATCTAAGCATAGCGGTATGTTACTTTAGTGAATATTAAAAGCAATAAAAATTTCACCACGGAAAGACACGAAAAATCACGGAAGATAAAAACAAAGCAATTGATATTGCTAATTAAACAACCTCTTGGTTTCGTGGTTTCCTTATAATTATTTTTCACTGTTTATGTTATTAATCCTTATTATCCTGTTAATCCTGTCAAAAGAGGTTTTTGTCCGGGGAGCAGTGAATATTGCCCTTATACTGTAAAATAGTGTTGTATTTCTGTATTATGCCGATAATATCCCTAGTATATCCATCACAAATTGATTTTCAGTTGACCGGCGCGTATGGAAACGCGCCCTACTTGTAGGTCGGGTTTCTATACCCAACGTAATCCTGAAATTCCAAAATTAATTTGTTATAGGTATTTATCGCCATTCGGGCAAGTGATTAACTTTGGCTCTCATATTCATGTTAAAAAAATACTATATTCTATCTGCTGTTGTTCTCGTGCTTCTGCTGTCAGTTTCACATACTCTTTTGTCACAGGAAGAGGATAAAGTGGATAGACTGGCTGTTGTGTCGACGTTTACCGGTAAGGTAAGTATCCGTCACAATCTGATGGTGAGACCGGTAACCGCGGTTGGCAACAGGATCAGGAACTCCTCTTTATACAAGAAGGACACTGTCATAACAAAATCTGCATCAACAGCTGACATCATGTTTGATGACAACACGACACTTCAGATTAGCGAAGATTCAACTATTTTGATCGGTTCCAAGGCGGTGACCGGCAGGGACAAGGCTGAGAGAATATTTTCAAGAAAGGTTGCCATTGATCAGCAGAGTGATGTAAGGATCGTCAAAATCACTGTTGGCAGTCTGAGGGCGAATATAACAACGAGCAGGACGATATTGACGGAGTTTGAGACACCCAGCGGTACTGCTTCTGTCAGGGGTACTGCATTGGATATCGGTTATCTTGCGGGTATGACATCTATCAGCCTGTTCGAGGGGTTACTGGGCTTTACCAGTGCCGGGAATGAGGTTGGCTTTGATATCAATCCTGGGGATTCGGTGGATATTATCTCTCCCGGGACCGGGACAGTGGCGGTGTCGGCAAGGGAAGGCGACCTGGAGATTGACACCGATGTCGGAACGGCTATTGTGGAGGAGGACGAGATGTTCTCTATTATCGTTGATAAGAATAAAGCAGAGACTTCAATAGCTTCAGAGAGAGGTTCTGTTGTACTTGTAACCGATGTGGGTTCTATTTCAATGGATAAAGGTGAATCCGTTGATGTGGGTGTTGATCCAGTCACGGGTAATCTGACAGTTGCAGGTACAGTGGGCAATGTCGTCATTACTACTGATGATGGGGTTACAACTGCAGTTGAGCCAGGAAAAATCATTGGAGCTGCAAAGGAAACTGCAAAGGGAAATGAAGCCGGTGCAGCTGATTCAGCTGAGGATGATGCAGACAAAAATCTTGAAGGGCCGCATCTGCTCTTTATATTTGATGCATCGCGAAGTATGAATGACATCATGGAGAACAATGTATCGAAACTGGATGCGGCGAAGAAGGCTCTATCTGATCATATTGGTACTCTTCCGGCGAATTTGAATGTGGGACTGGAGGTTTATGGTCATAAGGAGACGGCAGATTGTGGTGATATAGAGATCATAGTTCCGATAGGCAGATTGGATATTGATGAGATGCGTCAGAAGATCGACTCTATACAGGCATACGGAGATACATCTATCGCCGCTGCACTGGAGTTAGCTGCTGACGCGATGCGCCCGCTTGTCGGGGAGAAGAGTATTGTATTGCTCTCCGATGGAGTTGAGACTTGCGGTGGTGACCCGATACGTTCTGCAGCACGTATTCGAGATGAGATGGGAATAGACGTTGGGGTCCATGTAGCAGGACTTGGCGTAGACTCGAGTGAGAGAGAGCAGCTGGCAGGTATTTCGCAGGCAGGCGGAGGAACCTATCATACCGCGGATAATTCAGGGCAACTGGAGAAGACCCTTACAGAGATTGAGAAGAATGAACCGCTTGGGGAGATCTATGAGACCAATCTGCTGTTGAAGGAGAATGGAGGGCATCTGATGACGGCCCCTCAGGATGAATGGAAGCAGACAATTGACGGTATGGAAATGAAGGCCCCTGTTCTGGCATTTTCATCGGCAGTTTACGCCTTCAAATACGAACAGATGGCAACGTTTAATGCCTTTTCAGTATGCATTCCCGGGGAAGCCGATTCTAATCTGATGGTGTTCGAACTGCTTGTGTCAGATAGATCATGGTCGGGACCTTTTCGCTCCATTGGCCGATTCCAGGCTCTCAACTCGGGAACACCTGAAGCGCCCTATCAGCAAATCCGCTTTCCCGATGTAACTTCCAGATTCCTGAAGGTACAACTGGAGACAAACTACGGGGATAGTAAACGTACCGTGCTATA
>JABGRF010000091.1 GCA_018648405.1 Candidatus Scalindua sp. | reverse complement strand
CTGTACTTAACCTTAACCTCTTTGTCTTTGGGTACCGGTATATCAAAGTTTATGGTAAAGGCATCTTTTTTTGTATACGGATGGCTGTTATTTATTACCGACCAGTTTCCTGTCAAGGGTTCTATGATATTTACAATCACATCGTCATCTTTATGGTTTTTCAGGGTTATCTCCCATTCAGATTCATGGAGTCCCTTTGATATCTGTTTATAGTCAGTTTGCACTCTTTCTGCAATTACATCAAAAGCCTCTCCGATTTTAAGACTAATCTCTTCACCTACAGATGTATGATCAATCCTATCCTCACCAATGAATAGCTGACTCCCCTCACTGTCCTTCTTATACAGCCGCATGATGCCCTCTGGAATTGGTTTGGCAAGGTTATTCTCTTCAGTGTTCATGAATTTGATATAGACGTTTACAGGCTGTTTAGAGTTGTTTCTCTGGTAATATCGTGTAAAGATACCCTGAGATCCTTCAACCAGAAACTCCTTTTGTATCTTTACGCCTGCCGCTTCAAGTAAACTAACCTGTTTCGTCTGTTTATCCTTGATGGTTGTCTCTCTTTGCAGATCATAGATGTGATATTCGAAGAATGGTTTCTCTTCAAACTGCGGAGTCAGGCGTCTCTCCATATGGCTCATCATGACAACTTTATTTCCGGATACATCTGTAACTCTATTAACATCTCCTGCTATTAATTTCAGGTGTGCATTTTTATACGTAGCACCACTCTTATTGTCTAATGTAACCCATCCTGATATGTTACCAGACGTATCATCTTCACTGAGAACAACAACATAGTCCGCTTTCCAGCCTAAGTTGTTAGTGAGATATGATACCTCAAGATTGTGCTCATTCGTGGTGCTGTTGTCATAAAGCCAGGTCAACGTGGGTTTTGCAATTAGATCATCAGGGATATTCGAGAGTACTTTTATGCCGGGATGGCCAATGAATATTTCATTGTTTATTTTGTAAATCTGACCGTTATTATTACTCAGTAATATCGCTTCTACAGTTTCCTTTCTGTCCTGATATTCATTCCAGACAACAATTTTTACTTTTTTGCCAACATATTTGTCCAGGAGCTTATCAGCATTGATCAAGTCGTATTCATAATTCTGTTCTACAACTGAGAAGTTATTAGGAAAGTTCAAAGAACTAACATGAACCGTAACAGGCATTATATGGGATGCAACACCCATGAATCTTAACTCGCCTCTACCGGAAGGGAGTGTTAGCTTGCGTGTCTCTTTGATGAGTCCGATATTGTTGTTGTATACCGCAACTTCAACATTTATCTGATCATCAGCAGTACTCTCAGAAACGTCATTTTTCTCTGCTTTAACAGCAGGAGAAAACAGAATCACTATAAAAAATAATATATATAATTTGATTTTCACAATTTACCTCATGGTTATTAAATTAATCTTTCTGTATCTTCTCGTATTCCTCATAGAGGGCTTCTTCTTCGTTCCTTATCCTCGCATTCAGTGCCGCATAGAGACTTTCGAAGTTTATCTGAAAGTCTTTATCAGTAGCTCCTCCTGTGTAGTCATCAAAAAATTCAAGTACAACCCTGGTAAGATACTCCGGGTCGATTGCGAATATATCTAATTCATTCTGCAGGGTTTTATTATGCTCGGCCTCTTTTCTGAGAACTGGATAGAGTTGTTCATTCTCCTTATTTAGGTGTTCCATCAGAGACTCTTTTGCAGAAAGGAGTCTGGACCGACCCTCTTCCGAATGAATACCGAGCTTCTTAACTTCATTAAGAAGTGCTAAAATTTTGGAATGTTCTACCTTGAACTCTTCAATCAGTTCTGACATGTTCTACTCCTCTCGCTTTAGTAGCTCTTTTTCTTGAATACCAGGAAATAGTGATATGGCATAAAATTGTGTTTTTCTGCTAATTCAAACCCTGCTCTCTCTACTTCCATAATTACGGCAGCCTCTGGTACCTTGACTTCTACCGACGGTCCAAATGGAGAGTGCTTTGTCGGGTCCCAATCAATGATGGCCAGTCGGCCGGAATGCCGCAGATCCTTCTTTATATTCTCCAGCATCAGGAAAGGTTTCTCAAGCTCGTGATATGTATTGGCAAGGAAGACAAGATTAAAGAAATTGTCCAGAAGCGAGGGGTCTTCCGGCTTTCCAAAGATGACTCTGACATTCTTCATCTTTTCTGTTTTTTTGGAGATGTAGTTGATCATCTCTATCTGAATCTCTTCGGCAAAAACCAGGCCCTTCTCCCCTACCTGCGTTGCTAATGGTACCGTGAAGTATCCGGAACCAGCCCCAATGTCAGCAACAATATCACCGGCCTTCAGATGAAGCCTGTCCATGATCTCTTCTATCTCCTGCCAGTCTCTTGGTTCTTCAAGCAGGAATAGCTTGTCTGGTGGGAATAGCTCTCCGGGAAGTCTGTCTTGCGCTGAAATGTATGTGGAAAACAGAGGCAGAGAGAGAGCCAGGAAAAGCAGTAATGCCTTCTGCATCAACAATGGCAACCTGTTTTTTACCATTCTATCCAATACTCCACTCCCCTACTATTACGCTAAGTATACAGGATGCTAATTTCTTGATTTCTTCTTTTTGGCCCGTACTACAATAGGTCTCTTCCCTTTACCCTCTTTCTTGAAAACGTGCAGTATTATCTCCGCATCTTCAAAAGGTACTGTAATAAAGGAGAAGTCATCAAATATCTTAACATCGTCAATTTTGCTCTCTTCTATTTTGGCTTTTTGTTTTATCAGTTTTATCAATTTACCGCGTGTTATCGAGTCGGATTTACCAAGTGCAACAAATAGCCTCGCAGTTCCGGTCTTATCAACAGATATCTCCCTGATTTCACTATAACCTTTTCCGCTCAGCTCATCCTGATATGAATGTTTAAGAAGTGCGGCTACGATCTGTTCAGGTTCCTGTTCATCCAGAAGCTCCTGCGCCATATCCATGTATTCATTATGCTTCTCGTCTTTGATAATGCTCTTAAGCTGTGTCTTAATCCGAGTTTTCTTTGAATTTATAATATCCTTAACTTTAGGAATTTTTTCTTTTCTAATTTTAGCTTTTGTTATTTTCTGTATAA
>JABGRF010000092.1 GCA_018648405.1 Candidatus Scalindua sp. | reverse complement strand
AACCCGCAATCTATTTCAACACTTTTTTTGCTGTTTTTACTTTATGCAATGATTGATCTTCACTGATCTTCATTCTACCTGAACTGCCTTTAGTCATCTTTTGAAAAATCAACTTTGCTTTGCTTGATGAATCACTAATTTCCGCCTTTAAGTTTCGTGCGGTCATTTGGCAATACTCTTTGTCGATATCTATGCCAATGCTGTTTCGGCCATTCCTTAAAGCTGCAATCATTGTTGTTCCGGAGCCGCAGAAAGGATCCAGCACCGTATCATCATAAAAGGAGAACATCCTGATCAGACGGGTTACTAATTTGAGAGGAAAGGGAGCAGGGTGATTCTTTGTAGAGGCGCCGGTTATATTCCATATCTGCTTAAACCAATCATTAAAATCACTTTTACTGATTTTACTATGCTTTCTCTGTTCCGTGGAAGGCTGTCTATATCCACCCGGTTTACGTTGCATTAAAATGTATTCCATATCGTTCTTGATAATAGCATTGGGTTCGTATGGTTTGCCTAGAAACTTTGTACCATTAGATACTTCAAAGTTTGCGTTTGATATTTTATGCCAGATGATTGGATTGAGATTGTCAAATCCAAGTTTCCTGCATATTACAGAGATATCAGCGTGTAAAGGGAAGACAAGATGTCGCCCGTATTTACGTCTTGAAACGCAAACATCACCTACGACACATACTAATCTTCCGCCCGGGGCCAGAACCCTGAAAACACCTTTCCATACTTTTTTCAGTTCTTTCAGAAATGTCTCATAATCATCTATATGACCCAATTGATCGGAATTTTCATTGTAACGTTTAAGATTCCAGTAGGGTGGGGAGGTTACAACGAGATGAACCGATTCGTTTGGCAAGAATGACAGGTTTCGCGAATCTCCATGTATCAGTTTCTGATGTGTTTCATTAGTGCTGATCATTCTGCAAAAATCCTTACATGAGAGGAGAGAGATCTCGCAAAGTTGGAAAAGGCAAGATCCTTTGATGGCTCCTTGTAAGTGCCATTAACTCCATTGACACTATCAGAGGTAATAAATGATGCGGAAGTATAATGGCGTTCGCGAACAAGCTTTTTGCAGAACAGTTCATATCGCTTCATATATGAAGCGCCTTCAAATTCAGGGAACACCTTAAAGTGTGGCTCTTTGACTCTCACCGGGCGTGTTGAAGCTTCGCAGTCTTCAAGCATAAAGAAATAACCGAGAAAAGGTTGAGTATCTCCGTTAAATGCGCCTTCTCTGAATGCGGTCCACAGATCAAGAGCGGTTCCCATAGCTTCTTCTGTCCGGTTATTAAAATTGTTACCAAATGATGGGCCAACTTGAGATTTCGCCTCTACCGCAGCGACTAAATTACCGTCTTTGATAACAAGTAAATCCCACTCCTTGGTTGGCCGAAAAAACCCTGGCAGTTCTAATGATTTCTTCTGGTAAACATACTTGTTTTCAATTCCGGTATCTAAGATTATCTTTGTAACAAGGTCTATAAATCCATCCATTTGTGCCCCTCCGGTTACAGCACTTCTCAAGCCGGCATCAGAGGTTCCTTTACTCTTTTGTCTTTCCCCTTGTGCCTTGCGGGTCGTCCAGTAATGATTAACTGCTGTAGCAACCTGTTGATCTAAATTGTCAATGATTTTCGGCATGGTGTAAGGTGTAATCGGTTTTTAGATATCCCTTATAATCCTGATTATAAGGAGAATACTAAACTGGTTTATAAAACTATTTTGCAAATGTATATGATGATACAGGTTTTGTCAATAATGATAAGGCATTAAATAAAACGAATCTTTTCTTACTCTATAACATCCTCAGCAATTATCCAGATTCCGTAAATTTGTAGATATTTGTTCATGGCACCACTTCGGAATTCCATTCTTGTTACTTCAATACCATCATAAACAAATCTATCACTTATTCTCTGATTTATCCAGTCACCGGATGCCGATGAATACTCCAGGGCAAAGTTGAAAATCTCAACATTTCCTTCATCTTCGATGTATCGCAGGTTTGAACCGGCAACACCGTCAGATTCTGTTATATTATCCGTATACGTCACCTTGAGCCGGTAATAACGCTTCGTTCCTTCGAGCGGTGTAAGGAATTGAGATAATAATCCGCCATTTAAATATTTGGTTACCGATGAGTAAGAGGTTGCGTCTGTGGTAAAAGAAAAATGTCCTGCAGGGAATATTTGAAAGGTTTGTGTACTGACAACATCATTGCCATTTACGGTTTTTGCCTTTATATCACCTTTTACTTCTAACTTTGACTCCGGAGCTTTTGTGCCTATGCCGACATTACCATCATTTGTGCTATATATAGATGAGTTCTCTTTTTGCCAAAAAGTATCGCTCCATCCACTTGTTGATGCTGTGGTCTGCAACGTTCCATCAGGGAACATGATCCCATCAACTCCAGGGCTGCCAAAAATATGAAGCCTGGCTAGCGGGTTCATTGTACCAATTCCTACGTTACCTCCAAAGATGGCATTGTTACCGATCCCATCAGCACCTTTTTCGTCGTCATCGATTTCCTGATAACCCGAAGCTGAAGTAACTCCCTCATCCGCAGAAACCATAGTCATGGTGGAACAGAATCCGAAAATTACAACTGAAACTACAACGACTATAAACAACCTTTCCATTTTTAATTTCATCTCTTTTCTTCTCCTTTCTGTGTTAAGCACAACATTTCATTATTTTAACGGATTTCCACGGCATGGGTTGTATACAAAACTATTGCTCTTCGCGAATGCGTGGAATACTTTACAGGCTTCCTCATGTAATACGTTATCAACGATATTTATACCACGTTTCCTGAGTTCATCTTTCCAATCCGGATGTAATGGCCCTTCATCAAAACCTGTGATTTCCTCTAACTCTTTCCCACTGCCTGCAATCACAAGCGATCGTACACCGGACCACAGAACCGCTCCGTAACACATTGCGCATGGCCGCCAGTTGACTACGAGTTCATGCGATGGAATACCGGGGCTTCCCAGGTCAAACATTTCAAGCTTTTTTTGAGCGATGGATAAGGCCATTATTTCAGCATGAGCTGAAGAGCAGTTTGATG
>JABGRF010000193.1:12926-20991 GCA_018648405.1 Candidatus Scalindua sp. | reverse complement strand
TTCCGGTCGATAGTGTAACGCATTTAAAAGATACTGCAGGGCTTTATTATGATTTGCAATTCTTACATCAATTGGCTTCTTACTCACGTTCTTCTTTAATGCCCTGTAGCCTTTACCAACCCAGTATATATAAGGAGTCTTTGTCAGTCCTCTCGGAAGCTTAACGGGCTTGGCTACCTTCTCTTTCCAATTCTTATTAATGGGAATACTATAGACCATTACCACAACATCATATTCAACGCCTTTTCTGACTATTACTATTGAGGCCTCGACTTTTTTGTCTTTTATCTTTCTCGAAATTTTTACGTAATCGGATAAGGATCCTATTCTTTTGCCTTCTATTTCAAGGATGATGTCGCCTTTTATTAGCCCCGCATCAAAACCTGGGCATCCTGTCTGGACCTCAACAATCTTTAAACCCTTATCTTTCTCAGAAAAAATCATTCCTGAGAAGATTGATTGTGCATGAACAGATGAAATTAAAGTACTAAGAGAAATGATAGTAATAACTAATAAAACATATAATCTCATATTATTTCAAACCTCTTGTCTATTAAATTTTCTTACTGCAATATCTGCAATGAACAGAAAAAGAGCCAGGGGAATTAGAAAACCGGCAAGGCTCTTAAATATTATTATCTCTTCTTCTTCAACTGTGATATCTTCCTTTTTTGGATTATACTTTCCACCAGTTATCTCCGCAATATTTTTAAGCTGCAAAGTATTATTACCTTGAACCGCATACTCGAGTGGCTTTGTAACTATTTTCTCCGGAACCAGTAATCCTTTTGTCTTAAAGTCTATAACCTTTCCGTCCCTTGTTCTTGATATTTTCAAATTATAAGTGCCCGGATCAATATCCTTCAATTCTGAGATAAATCTTTTTGGCGCGACCTGCATCATGAGAAGTTCCTGACCATTGCCAGCATAGTCCGGTGATATTAAACTGACGGCCAGCTTCGTACCATCTTCTAGTAGAGAGGACGATTCTAATTGTAAGGATATTGTATTATCTTCAGCTTTGATCTTAATATCATAATTAGCCTTAGATATATCCCTCATAGACCATCTAACTACTTGAGACCAGAACTTATTAAACATTTCCCAGTTAATCCACTTTGACGACCATCGCGCATTTGCATCGGACGCGTAGACGACAACCTTACCCAGACCGTATCTCCAATCTGCCAGGATAGGGTCTGTTTTTCCCATTATGTTTGTTATCAGTGGGACTTCAACATTTTCTTTTGCTTCTGTTATTGTATGCCCTTTCAGTGGGGGAAACTGTTTATCATAGATACCTTTAAGTATTTGACTTTTCTGATTGATTTGTGGGTAAAAGTGCTCTTCATGGAAATCGGATTGTGATACAAAAAATTCCGAGTCCTTTATTATTAACCTTGGCAATCTTATTATGTCAGATATCTGATAAAATTGTCCTTTCGTCTTTTTTGCAATGTCTTCCAGTAGTTTTGTATTCACGAGCCACGTTCCAAGAGCAATAGTTGAAACTGTTATATGTGCCTGCTGAAACTTAGTGATCATCTTATTATAATGATAATATATGGATTTTGTATTTCCATCAGAAAGCAGAATAACATGATTTACCTTTGAATTTTTTTGCCTGATTTGTCGATAAGCAGCATCCATGGCAGGGAATATATCTGTTCCACCATCCGCATTCAACATACTCAGCTTTCTGATAATTTCTTTCTTTGCTTCCTCATTAGATTTGAGCTCAACAATTGTATACGGCGATGTATCAAATGCAACAATACCAAAATTGTCATTCGGTTTGAGCTGTTTGATCAGTTCAATCGAAGCCTTTTTGGCAAAAAGCATTTTCTTTCCCAACATACTTCCTGATTTATCTATTATTAAGATTAAGGAAAGCCTTGATTTTTTCTCTTTCTTAGGGGGATCCCCGCCTATTATCTTAACCGGAAGTATTTCTTCTATTTTAGTACCTGAATAGCCACCTTCTGCAGTGATATTTGTACCACACGTCATCACAAACCCTCCACCATAATCCTTTACATATTTTTCTATCAACGTCATCTGTTCATCACTGATAGAATCTCTGGAAACATTAGAGAAGATTATACTGTCATATTTAATATATTCCTGGAGTGTCTTCGGTATCTGATCCGGATTTTTTATCTCTACATCAATTGTCTTATCTACCAGAGCATCAGGCAAATACATCTTCTGATTTTTGGCGCCATTAATATACAGCAGTCTCGTCTTATCTGAAACATTAACAAATGCAAACTTGCTGTTATTTTCTTTGTCTAAATCGAGTCCGGCATCTTCAATATCTAAATTTGCATTAAATTTTATAAATCCTTTTTCTTCACTTTTATAGGGAACCTCAAATACACTTATCCCGCTTTTGAATTCGGTATCCCACTCTTTCAAGATACCGTCTTTGTTAAGCAACTTCAAATCACCCTTGACCGCTCTATCATTTCTATTTTCAATAACTACTTTTATGTTAATCATTTCCCCTTCATTTATTTCCTTGGGAGCAACGACTTTTTTAATTAATATTTCTCCCGCTTTCTGGACATCAGGAGGAGATACCACAAAAACCTTTACATTATTGCCTGCCGCCATTAAGGCGGCTCTTTCTACCTCACCAAGATTCTGATTCCCATCTGTAAGTAGAATCACAATTTTAGAAGAATCTTCTGGCATAATACCAAGTGTTGCCATTATGCCACTTGCGATATCAGTCCTATCCGTGCTGATGCCTGAATCGGTAATACTCCCAAGCAAATTGTCTAATTCCAGATCTTCCGTGAGGTCTGGTGTAATGATTCTTGATTCACCACCAAAAACGACTACTCCCTTTTTAATCTTATCATCCAGACTGCCACTCAAGCCTTTTACATAGTTCCACATCCATTCTTTACCTTCCCAGGTGATACTATCAGACATGTCTACCAGAAACACTGCGCTTATTTCACGTTTCGACTCATTCTTTCCACTTAATCCTGCCAACACAATGACTACAAGCAGAAACACCATAGATCGCAAAAATGCAGAAACAATGATTTTCGGAAGTGGCAGATGACGATAAACAAATGTCGACACTATCCAAAAGATCGGCAGCGCATACAAAAACTTAAGATAACCAGGATTGGTAAATTGATATTCCATTTTATAAAAAAGTTATAAGTGCCTAAAGTGTGAAGTGAGCTAAAGTTGTAGCAAAACCACGCTCCGCATGATTAAAAAAAGCTTTTAACTTTAGGCACTTTAAGCTTTAGTTCACTTTAGTCACTTAATAGTAAGTTCTCAGGCGGTACCATCCCTCACTTTTTTGTGATAGAGCAGCCATTCGATTAAAAGCAGAAATGGCACTAGCAAAAGAAGATATTTTCCGAATTCTGTTTTTTCATCCTTTATGAGTGTTTCGGCTTCTTTTTCTTCAAATTTGAATTCCTCATCATCTACTGATTCCGGTGCAATCCTTGATTCATTACTATCGAATAGATTTGCCACAAATCTATTATTGAAGTTAGTACCTGAAATTCTATATTCCCCTGTAGATTCTATTTTATTAAAAACAAAATTTGCTTCTGTGGCATTGCCTTTAACATCATATTCTAAGACCTCGTTTTCTGGAGTTACTATCTCAATGCTCTCTGTTAAGGCATAGTTCAGCCGGTACTGCCCGCCAGTTAATAACTTACTATTATCTACCGCTTCATATGGATTCAACCACTGGATTATATTAAGTGTCATAATCAGCATCCGTAATCCATCAGATTTGGAAAAATCAAAGTCACTCAGGTCAAAGCCCAATGATATTATCTTCTTTCCTTCATACCATCCGGCAAAGGCAATAGGAGAATCGTTTAGGTTATCTGATATTTTTATTAATGGCGTTGACCAGTCAGGAGGCTTCATGGTAAATGCACTCTTAATATTTAGATCATCCAGGTTCGTAAGATGCAGCATTGTAGGATGCGTAGTGTCCCAGTCAAGCACCTTTACCGGTGATACCAGGTTATGTTCGCTGATCAGTACATTACTGAAAGCGCTACCTTCTTTTACGACTCCGGCTTGCGAGTTCGATGAATACAAATATGGAGTTACGTATAGTGAATTAACATCGGGGTTATTAACCGGGATAAATTTGTGAAATATTGCGGCATCATAGTTTTTTATAACCTCCTGTTCATATTCAGATGTCGCTATATGTGTTACTATTATCCGATGAGTACCCTGCTCTATCTTTGCTAACTCATCCTTCAAACTATAATTATCTGAAACTAATAATACGTTGATAGGCTTTATTTCATTAATTATTGCGTAAGCAGTATTATCAACTAAAAGAAAATCATCCGTCTGTATACTTGCTTTTAAGATACCGGGTGCGTTAAGATTCATCACACTTAGTGTCTTTTGTTCATTACCTGATAATTCGAATTCTTCATCCATTATTATTTCATCGTTCAGGAAAACATTTAACCTGACCGTTTTAATATCATTTGAATAGTTTTCAATTGTGGCATAAGCTTCACGCTCCGTGTAATCTTTAAACATATCCTGATATACATCCAGAGATGTAATGGCAACGTTTGCAGATTCCTCTCCAAACGTAATAAATTTTATATTTCCAGACTTTAAATTGGTAAAGTTTATTGAAGATGCCGATCTGTCTGTCAACACATACATCTCTCCTCTTTCACTGTTTTTGAGAAACGAAACTCCCAGACTCACCCCCTCATCAAGATTTGTTCCGGTATCCGTTGGCATTAAGTCGTTAATTGCTTTATTTAATCTGGCTTTATCGTCAGAGAAGTTACTGACAACTCTGGAATAGTAATTTGATGAAATAACCATCATCTTGTCCCATTGCCCCAATTTACCAATCATTTTAAGCGCTTGAGACCTGGCCATGTCAAAACGGGTTTCGTCTCCTTCAACGGTTTGCATGCTTGCTGATGAATCAACGACAAGGACAATATTTTTTCCGGATATATTAATTATGCTGGATTTAAGGTATGGTTTTGCCAGAAAGAATACAAGAAGCAATATGAGGAGTGTTTGCAGCACGAAAAGCATGTCTATCTTAAACACCCTGCTCCGTACAGTATCCTCCTTAATTACGTCCCATGGAATCAGACTCGACACATGCACTATATTCTTCTTTTTATTAAAAATATAGAGATATACTACCAGTCCGATTAATGATAAATATCCAAATGCCAGTAAATTGAGAAAACCCATAAATTAGCTTATAAAATGTATTTGATCGTGTGTAAAATTCGATGTTAATTGCATATACTACTGATGCATAATAACTTAAGGAGTATACGTTTACAACAATTATTTACCAACAGGAAATGCTCATTTCGGTAATCAATGTCATTGAATTAAGGATATTTCCCAGAACTTCAGTGTATACATACTACGTCTTAATTAATGACATAGCCCTGGTTATACCGCTTAATAATATGAAGCTCTGGAAGTGATGAAAAAAGCCGGAAGTGATAAGGAACTGTGATGCAAATTTATAAAATGAAAAAAGATTTACTGTTAAGCCTTCAACAGCCATGAACCCTTGCCTTTTGAAATATATATTCTACAATTTCACCACACCTTGCTCGAAATCAACATAATGTATTTCATGGCCGATTAGCTTAGTTGGCTAGAGAACTTCCCAATTGAACTCAGCGTGAAATTTTTAGGCTTTAGAATAACTTTAATACTCAAATAGTTTAGGTAATTTCTCACTAACCTCAACTTCCATTTGGGATGATAAATTTCCTATTTCACGTTGAATTAATGATGTTGTCACAGTCATAAGCCGATGCAATCTGACTGCTGAAGATACATGTAAACCTGTTATGCTGAAATCATCCCTTTTAGAATCAATAACTATATCTGTTTCTAATACCTCGTCTGGAATTCTACTGGTGATAAATGCCAGAACAACATGATGATGTGAACCGATTGGATTGGTCAAGCAGACAGCAGGACGTAATTTATCAGATGATAAATCATCAAATGGGAAAGGCACCAAAACAAGTTTACCCTTTATCATGGAATGGTTTGCCATCCTCCCTCGTATAAATATCTTCTTCGGGTTCTTTGAGGAAATCAAATGCTGGATTTGAAGCTGCTGTTTTAAGCCATTCTGATTCGCCTATATCTGACTCTTCCGGCAACAAGATTATGACCCGTACTTTACTTTTTTCTGCAATAGGAAGTGTTTCATCTAGGACAAGCCGATGTTGCTCGTCAATGATTCCGGTTGTTTCTATTGCTTTCATTGTATTATCCATGTTTTACCTTTCTATTCGTTCTAAATATGGAAAACGGATGTTAAATGGTAAAAATTTATATTGATCACTCTGTTTACTTTGTCAACCCAATGACAGAACTTATTTTTGCACAAATACGAAAGCATAAATCCTGCTGAGCATTAAAATGATAGCGAAAGCAAAAACATTCCAATAGCATAAATATCAGGTATTAACTTCAACTTGACACAGATGGTAATTATCACCTTTAATTCTATAATCGTCAATTGAAATCTAAGTATCAGAATTAAAGAAGCAGATCTATCTTGAAAACTCTGCTCCGTACAGTATCTTCCTTCAGTATGCCCCATGGAATCAGACTCGATACATGCACTATATTTTTCTTTTTATTAAAAATATAGAGAAATACTACCAGTCCGATTGATGCTAGATATCCAAATGCTAGTAAATTTAGAAAACCCATAAATTAGCTGATAAAATGTTTTTCACGATGTACGAATTCGATATATGCGGCATATATTACTACTGCATAATAACTTAAGGTATATACGTTTACAACAATTATTTATTAGGCTTATGTATTGTAAAACCATGTTTAGACATGTATATGTGGCGAGTCCATGGTGATGAGAGTATTCCCACATTGTCATACATAGTTATTCCAACAACTTAAAAAACTGGGTTGTCCCTCGCAAAAATCTATCTGACAATATCTATACAAAATAATTCCTCAAGATTGAACCGTTTATCTTATTCTCTTAGGGATTTTACAGTTCAGTCAGCGAGTTTATAACAATAAACCTCATAGAGACATGACAAGTATAAAGAGTAAAATAATAAACATGTAAAAGTTTACCTACAAGCACTATTCATCAGCCAAATGTGTATTACTAGGATAGTTTAATACAACATGTTTAAGCTGCTTCTTCCCATTGGTAACGATTGTGTAACCCGCCAACACGACTCAATCTGATTATTTTGATATATTCGCAAGGTCTAGATTGAACTTGTCGCTCTGCTGGAACATCCTTATCTAAACCACAATGAGTTCTGTCTTGATTGTAGTATTTAAAATAAGAAGAGAGTATTTCCTGCAAATGTCTTTCGTTTAATACGATTACATGATTGAGACACTCTCTGCGAATTGATCCAATCAATCTCTCCACATATGGGTTTTGCCATGGAGACCTTGGTGCCGTAACAACTTCCCTTATACCCATATTTGTTACGCGTTGTCTGAAATAATTTCCATATATTGAATCACGATCTCGTATCAAATACTTAGGAACCGTATCCCATGGAAAAGCTTCTACTATTTGTTGAGCTGTCCATTGGGCAGTAGTATGTTTGAATGGTATTCTGATAATAGTTATAACAAATTATAAACTTGACAATATAATAGCTTCATAATTAATATAGAAAAATGATTAAGATTTTAGTGGTTGATGATGAAGTCAAGGTATGTGAATTTCTTGTGAGGATAATGGTGGCATACGGATATGATGCTATCACCTCAAATCATGGAAAAGATGCGCTGGCTAAGGTCTGGAAAGAAGATCCTGATATCGTGCTTCTTGATATTAAGATGCCTGGAATGAACGGTATAGATGTTCTAAAATGCCTGAAAAAATCTGATCCGTTATTACCTGTTATCATTGTTACAGCAAATGATGATATTGATACAGCGGTTCAAGCTATTAAGATAGGTGCTTACGATTATGTCACAAAACCACTGAATGCTGAAAAGATTAAGATTGTAATTGAGAATGCGCACGAAGAACGATGTT
>JABGRF010000193.1:0-12826 GCA_018648405.1 Candidatus Scalindua sp. | reverse complement strand
GTAATTGAGAATGCGCACGAAGAACGATGTTTACAACGCGAAGTACACTCTCTTCTGAATGCTGAAAAGATTAAGATTGTAATTGAGAATGCGCACGAAGAACGATGTTTACAACGCGAAGTACACTCTCTTCGTTCTGAGTTATACAGTAAAATGTCATTGTGCGAACTCATGGGTTCAAGTGATATAACAAAAAAGATCTGTCGTCAAATAAGTATAGTTGCCCCTACAGATTTTACTGTTGTCATACAGGGTGAAACAGGTACGGGAAAGGAATTGGTTGCAAGGTCAATATACGACCAGAGCAATCGGAAGGATGGCAAGCTTGTTATGGTAGACTTAAACACAATACCTGAGACACTGATTGAAAGTGAACTATTCGGTTATGAGAAAGGCTCATTTACTGGAGCTGATAAAAGTAAGGAGGGGTTCTTTGAAAAAGCATCCAATGGCACACTCTTTCTAGATGAAATCGGAAATTTGCCTCTACATTTACAGAACAAGCTGCTTCGGTCTATAGAACAACGCCAGATAAGAAGGATAGGCGGAGAGGAAGATATATCTATTAACATTCGTATTATAGCTGCAAGTAGTAAAAGGCTTGAGGATCTTGTTTCGAGTGGAGAGTTCAGAGCAGATATTTATTACAGGCTTAAAGAATATACTATAGAGCTATCTCCATTGAGAGAACGTAAAGATGATTTACTTTTTCTTGCTAATCTCTTTTTAAACGAAACAAAGCTGGAGTTGAAAAAAGAAATTGCTGGCATTTCGGAATCAGCAACAGAAAAGCTGCTTGGCCATAAATGGCCAGGCAATGTAAGGGAGCTGAGAAATGTTATTAGAAAGGCTGTTTTAACGTGTTCTGATAGTACAGTGATAGAGGAGGTAGATATATTAATTGACGAAATTGATAAATCAGTTTCAAAC
Source organism: Candidatus Scalindua sp. (assembly GCA_018648405.1). Taxonomy (GTDB): domain Bacteria; phylum Planctomycetota; class Brocadiia; order Brocadiales; family Scalinduaceae; genus Scalindua. The sequence goes on along the minus strand of JABGRF010000193.1, from coordinate 11,896 downwards.
GATGGGTCAGGTAATCGTCTGGCAGTAGACAGCTATACATTGGGAGAAACGATGCCTCCGTCTAATGTTGAAATAGATAATTTCGAAGGGCTTTCGTTAAAGGATTTTACAAAAAAGAGTATAAGCCGCATTGAAAAGGACGTAATATCGAATGTTTTGAAACATACAGGTGGCAACAAAAGCAAGACGGCCAGGATACTAAAGATTGATAATTCGACTCTTTATTACAAGATTAAGGAGTATGGTATAATATAGTCTTCTTTGAAGGTTTACACAAAATATCTTACACTACGACATCGCTTAAAACAGTTTACACGTACTGACAATTCTGCTTTAGTTTTTTTCATCTTACCCTTTCATCTCCTGAAAATCACCCATTACAAAATTTATTTTCTCAATAATCGCAAGTAATCGAAATTAAACCTGTCATGGCGCACGAGGCAAGTCCGTTGTATATATTCAATATATATCGAATATATACCATTGAAATATTTCCATACATAGGGTGTTGTAATATGTAAGTGCTGGTATATCCGTGTATTGAAAATACGGTATGTCACTTGCTAGTATTATATATCAAATAACAGTATTAAGCATCAGGTATTAATTCGATGATCGGTAGAATTGTATGGTAACTTTATTGAGGAAGGCAGGAATGTTTTTTTGGCTTTTAGTTGGATTTATAGCGTGGTTATCATGTGTGTCATTAATGGTTTTAATCTTTGCGGGGGGGAATAAAGACCGTGGAAATGGATATGGATATGCGCAAATACTATATTTGCAGAGTATGGCAAATAATAAAGATGGAAAAATAGAGGGCAAACAATACCGACTGGAACAAAGACGAAATATGGAGGTTTATGTTGGTTAGAGGGCCCATCTTAGTTGGCCGGTGTGAACATATGTACGCCAATCACTTATTGCAATTTGTGTATATTGAAGTTCAAATGTAAATTTGTATATAGCTTCTTATTAATGTCTTTGTTTCCTTGGTCGTCTTGTGCGTGAGGACGTGGGGGGGAGGGGCTTTGCATGAGATGGCCTTAGGTGATATATACTATTGAGAAAAGAATGCAAAATATGATAGATAATAGTGGTTTACAAGGGAATAGTATAGCCGAATTATACAGCTCGGTTCTTTCGGATATGGTAAGGGTGATTTCTATGATAGATGATATCGCTGAGGCGGTTGCCAATTCACCGTGTCTGTATTTGGTCTATAGGGATGTAATTATTGAAAGGTTAGAAGTAATGTCAAAATTGCACCTATCAAACTCCCAGAACCTTGATTGCGCTGTACAGGAGCAAATGACGTGCGTTGCAAATGATACGCTCCAATTGGATGCACTCGCTTCTGTACTATGTGCTAATGATCAAATTGGGCGATTAATAGACAGTGTCAGGAGGCTCTGCTCCTCTATTGATCAATGACTTATTGGGCCATAATCTGTCTATGGTCAGGATATTGTGTGCGGTACCATATTAAGTCGGCATATATACGATTACTGTCATTGATAGGATTAACGTCCTTTTTGTGTTCAATAATAATCTTAGATGTTTTGTGAATTTAGTATTTCAGGAGAATATTTGATCCGCAGGTTGAATTGAGGTATGCACTTAATCTACGGTAGACGAGATTTCAATAATATATAAAACTATTTTCAATAAGAATATATTGGGTATATGAGAATTGTCTGCTGGAATCATCTGTCTCATTGCCTTTGCGTTATGTAGCCACGATATAAGTGCGAAAAGACATTGTAGTGATGATAGTTTCGTGTGTGCTTCTCTTTCCTTTCGCCTTCTTCCCCTTATTTCCACACCCTTCCTTTTGTAAAAGTGGGATGGGGGGGGGCGCTTTTGCTTACGTTACCTAGTGCAATATGTGCATACCATCCTTCTGTTGCCATAGTCATAAATTTCTGTGGCAAGGGATAGTATTTTGGGATTCATTTTGCGCATACATTGAATTGCATAAACATTAATATGTGAGGGTATTATTATGGCATATAAGATATTGTTGGTAGATGATGAGAAGAGGGCTTGTGATTATTTTGGTAAGACTATCCTGAAAAAAACAGGAGAAGATTATGATTATAATGTCTCTAAGGTCTACAGCGGATTGTCTACAGTGGATATGATAGCGCTTGAGAAATTTGATGTAGTCTTACTTGATATTATAATGCCAGGCATTGATGGTTTAGAAACTTTGAGACGTATAAGAATAATTGATAAACATGTTATTGTGGTAATGCTGACTTCCGTAGCGAATGAATTATTGGCTAAAGTATGCCTCACAAAAGGTGCTAATGATTATTTGACGAAACCTGTTAATATTGATTATCTGATGTCTGTTGCATTACCGGTTTACTGTACTCTGAGGGGGAAAGAATACTTTGCTGATAATTACAATGAGATTGAAGCAAAAAGTTAAACATTTTGACTTGGCCCTCATTTCCTCTTTTTCAGTAAAGGGTTTGGCAGGGGTAGGTTTCTTAAGAAATAAAGAGGTTTTCGTAATATTAAAGAAATGTATATTAGGATAATAATATTACAGGTAAGTGTAGTCCTTATCCTAATATGCTCAAACATTTCGTGGGGAGGTACTAAATTTGATTTTCGTAATATCAGATGGGGAATGACAAAAGAAGAGGTCAAGAAAAGAGAGACTTTGAAACTAATAAAAGAGTTGAAGTTAGAAGCAGCAGATATACAACCTTGCGGATTTGATAAAATAATTAGCTACTATGACGAAATCGCTAAAACTCAGATCCACTATGCTTTTCTAAATGACAGGCTCACAAACGTTTTAAAACTCTTTGTAGACCAATATGAAGATAAAGCACTCTACATCGAGTTATATGAAATATATAAGGCAATATTAACGAACAAATATGGTGCGACAATTGATGACGAAGAAATATGGCTAAACGATATATGTAATGGGGAATATGTATCTGCTTTAGACGCTGGTGATTTAGTGTTTCATGCATCCTGGGAGAATTCAAGAAGCAGGATAGATTTATGCTTATCGAAGAATCATAACGCCGACAGGGTAGCATTTATGATTATATACGGCGGCAAGAGTTTAAATCATGATGGAGAACGTAAGTCTGCATATCCTGAATTCAAGTAATACAAAAGCCGCAGTTTTATGAGGGAGTGATAACATGTACAAAATATTGTTGGTAGATGATGAGACGAAGGCCTGTAAATTTCTTGCTGGTATTTTGAGGACAAAAGGATATACAGTTGATATGGCTTATAGTGGAGAGACTGCGTTGAGGGTAGCAATGAAAGAGGAGCCAGACATTATATTTCTTGATATTGAAATGCCAGTTATGAGTGGAATGGAAACATATGAGTGTCTTCGTGAGTTAGGTGTGTCATCTGCAGTCATCTTCCTTACTGCTCATGTCAAATTTAGCTACGCTGTAGAAGCTATTAAGTTAGGAGCAGACGATTATATTCTTAAGCCAATCAATAATGTGGATAACTTGTTTGACTCTATTCTACGTACCATCAATAGTTTGGAACATAAAAGAAAAGTAAAGCTCTATGGAAATATTTTACCGGTTTGTTGTGAGTGTCGAAAGATACGTGACGATACAGATTGTGCGCCAGGTACAGGGAGGTGGGTAACAATGGAGGTGTATTTGGAAAAAAGAGCAAAAATTAGTTGCTCTCACGGCTACTGCGAAGAGTGTTCTGAGTCTGTAATGAAATCCTTAGCCCAACGGAGGAGAGGCGTCATAGATAATGAAAAGTTGAAGGAAAACTACGTTGAGTCCAGTGCTGATACTGCCAGAAGGATGCTGAGGATTACTGAAGCAGACAGTGGCGGTTCAGGATATATTGTGGCTGATATACAGGAGATAATAAACCAAGCAATAGAATACACAGAACAAAGGTGGAAGGATACGGCACAGACTAAGGGTGTAAAATATCACATATGCAGCAAGGGACTTGTAATCGGTAAACCCATCGTGAAATGCAATTCTGTGAAAATGAGAGAGGTGTTTATAAACATAATTAATAATGCCCTGAATGCCATGCCTGATGGCGGTAGTATTCTATTCAATATCAGGATGAATAGTGAAAATGTCCTTATAAAGATAACAGATACCGGTCATGGAATGACAGAAGAGGTGAGAAAAAGGATGTTTGACCCATTCTGTCCGGAAGAGACAGAGCTGGGCATGAGCATTGTTTATGGGGTGATAAAGAGGCATGGAGGAGCAGTGGAAGTCCAGAGTAGAGTGGGCAAGGGTACAAAAATTATAATAAATATTCCAGTGGCAATTGGGAAATATCCGATGACGACAAACCTTAAGTATTAAGAGAAAGGAGAATGAAAGTTAAGTATAATATTCTAATCGTAGATGATGAGGTACTCGCCTGTAATTACCTTTCTAATATCATTGAAAAGAAAGCAGGCCAGAATTACAACATTACCGCTGTCCATAGTGGAGAGTGTGCTGTTTGTCTGGTATCGAAAGTAAAATATAATATGGTTCTACTTGATATTATGATGCCGGGTATTGGTGGAATGGAAGCATTGAAACGCATAAAACAAGTTAGTCAAAATAAAGATATTTGTGTAGTAATGTTGACTAGCCTCGTGAATGAAACTTTCGCTAAGCATGCTATCGCGGAAGGTGCAACTGATTATATTACAAAACCAGTTGATATTGATTATCTGATAAATACGGTATTACCCGTTTACACTGTTATGAGTGATGATTGCGATACTTAGCAGTGCAATTACTGATGATGTTTATTTTTTCAGTAAGGATCCTGACTATGGGCAGTGTCTTAGGATTATAAAAAGAATGTAGGGGAAATAACTATGTGGTTGATAGCAGTTATATCGATATGGTTGCTTTTTGTGGTAGCTTTTGTGATTCTGTGTGAGGTTGGTGTTATGGATGTAGATAGGCATATAATTGAACAATAAAATGATCATTACAATGCCGATTACAGAGCTCGGCAAGCAAGATTTTGTTCTGGAGGGACTCCAGAACAAGCTTCGCTTTAGTCTTTGAGTCCCATTTACGATATTTCATGATACTCCCTTTCTTAAGCAAGTAGTATAGTGTAAAATACTACTAAATTACACATGCTTACTTAGTGGAGTGCAGTATAGTTTTTCAGAGGTTCCTAAGGATAAAAAGTTATGTATGAAATATTAGTAGTAGATGATGAGACTGTAGCTAGTAAATATTTAAAAAAAATATTGGTTGCAAAAGGACACAGCGTATCTGTAAGTAGTAATGCAGAAGGTGCGTTAGCAAAAATGAGGAGTAATCCGTTTGACATAATACTTCTTGATATAAGAATGCCTGGAATCGATGGTATAGAAATCCTGAGACAAATCAGGAAATGTAACAATCATGTAGCTATTATAATACTGTCTGCTCTCTCGGATGAGAGTGTTGTTGATAAGTCGTTAGCTGAAGGTGCTGATTACTTTATGGTCAAACCTGCTGACATTAGAGAACTGATTGACGATGCGATACCGTATTCCATCTTAAAAAGATCGAGTGTAGATAGCAGCATTCAATCAGATTAATTTAATTAGTTTTTATAAATTGAACGACTTAATATTTTGACTAATAGTATTTTACGTGTTGAAAACAGAAATGTTAGAACTTTTGTTAAGATAGTCCATAGTTTTTTGGTCATATTATTATTTATGTACATTTTTTTGGGTCAGGTAGTCATAGCTAGTGATATTTCAGAATTAAGGTACAGGGTAAGACAATTAGTAGAAGAAAATCAAGCACTTAAGAGAAAGATTGCTGCCATGGAAAGCACGGAGGTATTAACGCGGAAACCCGGATATACAGGGGTAAGGACAGATAATGATAAAAGGTCTGGCTGGTTTACATCTGAATACCAGTTTGACACACGAGGATTTAATACAATCAATTTTACCGGGGCGTCGGATTTACCTCTGGGATTTACTGTTTGGGGTTTCACGGATATAGAGACTGCTGATCTCTACGGAAGTAAAAGCAGCAGGAAGGACGTTGAAGAACTCTTCATTGAAATAGATTTAAGAAAAGAGCTTTATAAGGGGTTTGGAGTTGTTGCTGAATATAATGATAATGAAGGGGCTGGCAATAATATCGGAAGGCTTGGTTTTAATTATAAACCAGGATGGGAGTGGCTTAAGGACAACGATATAAACCTTTACTTTAAGGCATTTCCGTTTGAAACAGACGGACACGGAGGACAGGCAAGCTTTAGCTGGAATAAGAAGTTCCTTGATGCTTTGGACGGACGGTTCTCTATGGGTGGATTCTTTGATATGAATTATGATAGTGGGCCAAATGATGATGAGATAAACATAGTGAGCGATACCCAGTTCAGGTACCGGTTGATAAACCATCTTGAGGCATTAGTTGAATTCAGGTTTAACGAATTTTTACCAGCAAACCAGGAGCATGGGTTTGGAATCGGGTTGAAGTACAGCTTTTGACGTAACACATACGTAAACCATAACATGGTAATTGGGGACAAAAAATGAAGGGAGAACAGGCTGGTTATAATCCATGGAGGTGTAGATGCGAAAGGTAATTATAAAGGTTGTCCTGGTTGTATTAATATTTTCTTTAATACAACCTGCAAGCTCAGATGAAAAAGATGACAGCATTGAGGGTATTATTAAATTCTATCTGGATGCAGATCAAACTGGAGCGCGCTCATCGGGCCAATCGATAAGACAGGGTATTTTGACCGCCCTGAGTGAGATAGATAATACGATTCAGGGATATCGGGTAGAACTTGTGATCAGGGATCATCATGGAAGCTCACCTCGCAGTAAGAAACATCTAAAAGAATATTTAGCTGATTCGAGGGCACTTGTTGTTTTCTCTGGACTGCACTCACCACCTATCTTAAATAATCTAAGGTTTATTAATGAGTCCCAGATTCTTATGTTAGATCCATGGGCAGCGGCGGCACCAATTACCCGTTATAACAATGGTTTGAACTGGATATTCAGGCTTTCCATTGATGATTCCAAGGCAGGATTTGTAATTGCAGAACATGCCGTAAAGGTTGACCAATTCAGGAAAATTGCTTTTTTGCTCGAACGAACAGGCTGGGGCAAATCGAATTTTGCAACTATGACAGAGGCGTTGAAACAGTTGGATTGTGCTGCCATTGATGTGCAATGGTTCAATTGGAATATTGGCATAAACGCTGCAAAAAGAATTCTCAGAAAAATCAATAAAACTGGTGCTGATTGTATAATGCTTGTTGCCAATTCCCAGGAAGGGAAAATCTTTGCAAGGGCCATGAGCATGCTGGAAAAAGACAAACAGCTTCCTATCCGTAGTCACTGGGGTATTACAGGCGGTGATTTTTCGGAAGTAATTGACTCGCATATTAGAAGTGAACTGGACCTCAAGTTCCTTCAAACCAGTTTCTCATTTATGAGCACAGAAAGAATTGATAACAGTGAACACCCCATTGCAAAGCATGTTTTAGGAATAGCCATGCGGCTCTTTCCTGAAGAGATACAAAAGGCATCTGACATTAAAGCTCCTACCGGCTTTATTCATGCCTACGATTTGACAAAACTTCTCATCGCGGGGATGTCAGAAGTGAAGCTGAGCAGTAATATAAAAAAGGATCGTATCTCCTTACGTGCTAGTCTTGAAAATATAAAAGATCCCATTCAAGGCTTAATTAAAGTGTACACTACGCCTTTTGATGAATATTCAAGTGAAAACAGAGATGCGCATGAGGCCCTGAATGCTTCAGACTATAGAATGGCTGTTTATGGACTACATAACGAAATATTACTTTTAGAAGATGAAATTGGAATTATAAAACACTGAATGTTTATACTATGAAAGTATCACGACTTATCAATTTGTCACTTTATATCAAGATGCTGGTGACAGCTATTCTTGTCTGTTTGTTTGTAATTTTACGAGTTAACATATCAGTAAAGCGGTATCAGGAGAATGAGATCTCTCAGAAATTAGATCTCATTTCTAATCAGTTGAATCAATTTATTGACACACACTTCATTACACTTCATGAAATCGGATCTAAACCACTGCTAGTCCAGGCAGTCATGCAGCCGGAAGATAACATGGGTACATTAACAGATTATTTTCTGGATATGCATGTACTTGGTAGAAAATATGACACTGTATTGGTGGATTTCTCAGGAACTCACATTTACAGTAATGAGGAGACGGAACAGAAGGATTCCGGCTTGGAACTGTGGTTCACTTCACTGGCCGCAAAACACCAGAATTTGTTTCTGGGAACATTATTAAGTGTTACTGGTCCTAAGTGGCTTTTGTCGGTACCGGTCAGGTATAATGGTGAATTTGAAGGTGCTATTCTCATAAAAGTGCCGGTATACGAATTCATCTCATTATCAGGAATAGACGTTGAGCCAACTGAATTTAAAATTTGTTTCATAACTGATGATGGAAATAAATCGGTTATTGGTGGAGAGGAATATAAATCATCTATTTCAAAACAATTGAGTCTGCCACATTTTGGACTGAGAATCAATTTTACCCACAATTTAGATTCTTTTAACAATGACAGGTTTATAATATTTGTAGAGATCGGATTGATCATCAGCTTTCTTTTTATTACTAACGGAGTTATTTTTCATTACTTTTCCAAGCTCCTATTTATTAGACCAATAAAGGAGATTAAGAGGTCCGCACAGGCATATGGAATGACAGGAGAGAAGATTGTCGTTAATCGACACCACACAATTGATGAGTTTGCTGAGCTTGCTGATATATTTAATAATATGTTGAATGCGGTACATTACCGTGAGCGCTCCTTAGACTTAGCTAATAAGCAAATCAACATAATTATGAACACTGCAGTTGATGGCATTCTCACCATCGATTCCAATGGTGTTATCTTATCTGCTAATCGCTCCTGTGCAGAAATAATGAGAATTGAGGTTGACCAGCTGATTGGGCAGAACATCAGCAGGTTTAATTTGCGAATAGATGATATCACAGGTGGTGATGTGGTAAGTAAAGGCCCGCATATGGTGAGCCGCAGTGGCATAAAAAGTGCTCAAATCTGTGAACAAATAATATGCAATAACGACCAGGTAGAGATATTCGTGGAAATGTCTATAGCAAAAATGCAAGTGGGTTGTGACGATCAGTATACATTGATAATTCGAGACATTACAAAACGTAAGGAGAGCGAGGAAAAACTTTCAAAATCACACAGAATGGAATCGCTCGGGCGGATGTCTGCCGGTGTTTTTCATGAGATATTAAATCCTGTAAACATCATATCATGCGGTATCCAATCACTGTTAATAGATGAGAAAACAGATACGAAAATAAAGGAAGATCTAGAGATCTTTCAAGGGGAGATAGATCGCATTACTAAAATAACAAGAGGGATGCTGGATTTCTCAAGGTCTAATACCAATGAGACTGAGAAATGCTTAGTTAATGATATTGTTAAAGAGGCATTAAGCGTTCATAGCCCAGAGCTTAGACTAAAAAGAATAGAAGTTGTTGAGAACTACTCTGATAATATACCGGTTTGTAAACTAAACAAGTATTCATTGAGGCAGGTATTCTTAAATATAATAAATAACGCAAAAGATGCAATGGACGGTGGTGGGATATTAGAGATTAGTACAAAATTAATAAAAAAACCAGCAAATAAATCCCTAATAAGGATAAAATTTCTAGATACGGGTAGTGGTATTTCTAGCGAAATAATTGGAATGGTGTTTGACCCGTTTTTTACCACTAAAGCTGAAGGCGAAGGGACAGGTCTTGGTCTGAGTGAATCATACAAGATTGTTGAAGCTCACGATGGGGTTATGCATGTTGAAAGCACGCTGGGAGAGGGGACTTGTTTTGTAATTGATTTACCTTTGCACTAACTAGATGAAGTATCAAAAACCTTAGTATAGAAAATGAAGTAGATACAAATGTCAAAATAACAGATGTACTAAACAAAAAATGTGTGCAACACTGAACATTTATACTGCACCCCATTAAGTAAGCAGGTGTAATTTACTCCATAATAACACCATAACTTAAGAAAGGGTAATTTATGCCAGAAAAAAGAAACAAGGCAGAGCAAATAATACATACGCTTAGAGCGATTGAAGTGGAGTTGTCAAAAGGAAACAAACTTGTGGATATCTGTAGGAAGCTGGGTTTTAAACAATATGCATACTATCGTTGGCGTAAAAGATATGGAGGAATGAAGATTGAACAAGCTAAACGATTCAATCTTGAGGAATTATTTTGTATAGATATTGTCAGATAGGTTTTTGCGAGGAACACCTGAAATATTAATCTAGTTATATCATTTGATAAAACTTATCTATATGTGGGTAGGCAACTAATCTGTTTAGATTTTACAGCTTAATTAAAGCGTTGTTTTGATTACAAAATGCGAGTACGCCACGAGGTTCATTGTGATAGAATCAATAGAACGAAGTCAATACGCAGTCAAAGTAATGGTAAATAACAGGAAGCAACAGTAACTACCAGAATTAAGATTTTGTTGTAACCTTATGTGTAATAGGTGATAGCATCATAACAGACGTAAAATAAAGCACTTAGAATATTAATAAAATTGGCTTGTTCTTACTCGACAAGCAAGGGGTCAATGGTCCGAGTCCGGTATCGCCCATATTACCATATAAGGAGTTATGATAAGTTGCGGATGAAGGAATCCTGAAAGGTGTGACCATTTTGTGACTTAAATTATTGAGGGGCTCTGGTAATTCAAATTACCATGCCCTTTTTTATAAATCGCTAAACAAATCTTGAATCCACTGCGCTAGCCCTGCTTTATCTTACGAACCCAATCCTCGGTAGTTCACGTAGAATGAAATTTTCGAATTTTATGTTTGTTTTAGCCAGTGAATAAACAATTCTGTTTATCCGGCAGAAGCGAGCCAGTCGCTGGTTATGTTCTTCCATAGCAGCTTTATATTTTTTTCTATTTGCTTCTGAAAAATTAATATTCATTTTCTGGTTTGTTTCAACATCTACCACCTGATTTTTGTTTCCTTTGCCAAAGGGATCGAGTTCCGTTTCCCCCAGAATTTGTATAACCTTAATATCAAAATTCTTGAATCTTAAGTAATTGAATCCCTTTGTATAAACTTCCGGTTTCATCATAAAATCAGATATGACAACAACCGTACCTCTTCTCCCTTTTACTTCATGTATATACTTTGAAATATAATCAACAAAATCCAGTTCACCTTTCGGTACCAGTTTCTTTAAAAAATCGGCTATCACAAATATATTCTCTTTTTGCTGAAAAAAAGGTGTCCTGTTTTGAGAAATCTTATCCGTATTGACCATTGTTGCCAGTCTCACACTGTTTTTACTTGATAATGCAATATAACTCAGGGCGATTACAAGGTCTTTTGCATAATCAAATTTTTTGTCTTCTTCGGGAAACTGCATCGATCGGCTCACATCGAACAATATGTGAACTGATAATTCCTCTTCTTCCTTAAAGGTTTTTATTAATAGCTTGTCAAGACGGCCATAAACATTCCAATCAATATACCTGAAGTCATCTCCGGGCATATATTCCTGATAATCGGCAAATTCGATACTGGTACCTTTCTTGTTAGCTGCCTCATAATTACCCTTTCTTACCCCACCATACGTTTTCTTACACTCCAGGCATAGGGAATCAAGTTTTTTCAGGAATTTACCGTCAAAGATATCTCCAAGCATATAACCGGCCTCACTAATCTCTCGATAAAACTTTATAGATAATATACCGCTTTAGGATAAAATTTTGATTATAAACGATTTAATTTGATCTACTTCTCTAATTTCTCTAATATTTTCTCAATGATATGCTGTGATTTAATATTATCTGCATCAGCCTCAAA
>JABGRF010000094.1 GCA_018648405.1 Candidatus Scalindua sp. | reverse complement strand
TCTTGACCTTTTTCAGGTCTATCGGTTTAAGTTCTTTTTTCTGTTTTTTCAAAACCTAAAAAATCTCCTGATTCTATAGTGTAAATTAATAAATAGTTAAATGAGATATAATATGTTATTACTCTTATAATTCGCTTTCTTTTATTTCAGCAATTTTTATTAGAAATTTCAACAAACCTCTTTTCAAGTCCTTATTACTGTGAACAGGTACACTTATACGTACTTTTTTACCAGACTTCATATATACATGATGGCTTCCTTTAATTGTTTTTAACAACCAGCCATTTTTTCTAGTATCTTACAAAAATCTTTCCCAGATATACTTTTCATACATTAATTTCCAGAATCTGGTCTTCCGGCTTTAACTCGATATCTTCAGTCTCGACTGAAAGACAGGCATCCGTTGCTTCATAAATATTTTGCAATAACTCCTCCCATGTATCTCCCTGGGTAACGCAACCGGGAATGGATGGTACTTCCGCCCAAAACCCCTCTTCTTCAGCTTTATGAATGACAACCTTAAGTTTCATAAGTGTAACCTCCTGTTGTTGGATTTAATGTCTATATTTTTCTTTATAAGTTAATATACGAAATCATGTAAATCAAGATTTAAACACCCTATCTATTGCCGCTTTATAAAGATCAACTCCTCTTGTAATCTCTATTTCAATTCTCAAGGTGAGTATGTTAGCATCTTTTATATTCATTTTCCTTATTTTTACAATATCTTTTTGTGTAACCACTACTGCATCAGCACCAAGTGATTGCGCATCAGAAACAACATCTTCTATCTCTTCCTCAGTGTAGACATGATGATCCTGGAACACCTTATGCTTTATCAGATCCGCTCCAAGCCCTTTTAACGTATTGGAGAAAGATTCAGGATTACCTATTGCTGATAGTGCATAAACTCTTTTTCCCTTTAACCACTCAAGCTCCAGAATAGAGCCGTCAGCTATATTATCAAAATGTACAGGGCTGTGTATAGATTCGCAGATCGGAGCACTATGATTAATCTGGTCCAGCTTTTTATATATTGACCTGATGGTCTGTTGATTGCCCTGATCGCAGTGAGATATGATGAACAGGTCTGCACGTTCAAGGTTTTGAAGCGGCTCTCTAAGGCTGCCTCTGGGTATTAGATTCTCTCCGCCAAACGGATTAAGTGCATCAATCACGACTACATCCAGGTCACGCTTCAGTCTTAAATGTTGAAAACCGTCGTCAAGCACTACGCAATCTACTCCAAAATCATTGATTGCTTTTTCACCGCTTTTCACTCTATCCCTGCCAGCTAAAACAGGTACATCCCGGAGATTTTCTATTAGGGTGAGACACTCGTCATTAACTATCTCATCTCCTTCCTGCGAACTATTATCTCCACCATAACCCCTACTCAAGACGGCAACCTTCCTTCCACTCTCAATGAGATACTTTACTGAGAATTCAACAAGAGGTGTTTTGCCCGTGCCTCCTGTCGTTATATTACCGATACTGATAACTTTCACCGGTAATCTTGAGCTTCTGACAATACCTTTTTTGTAAAGAGTGTTCCTTGTATTAAGTACTGCTAAGTATGGTAACGTAAAAGCGGACAGGGTTGATTTGACGATGGCAGCGATAATGCCTCTTTGCTGCCCGGACAGGATTGATAAGTAATATTCCTTTACCATAAGAATGATAAGCAGAAAGCTTGGGTGGCATGGACAAACCCGTTTGCCCATGCAGATTAATTGACTTTATTCCAGAGGAGCTGACCAATAAGCGTTGTTCAGGAACTGTTTCCAGGAATTATATTTATTTGAACCCAGCTTTAATTGGATAAGGGGACAATGATTCGGCTTAACCGGTTTGCAAATCAACTTCATTCCGGCCTCCTCAGGTCTTCTGCCGCCCTTATGTTTATTACAATTTGTACAAGCACAGACTATATTCTTCCAGTTGCTTGTGCCGCCTTGAGTTCTGGGTATAACATGATCCAGGCTTAACTCTGATGTGGGAACCTTTTTGCCACAATACTGGCACCTGTTCTTATCTCTTGCAAAGATGTTCTTTCTATTAAACTTAACAGTTGCCTTAGGCAGCTTATCGTAAACAACTAACCTGATAATCTTTGGTACTCTGACTTCCAATGAAAACGTCTTGATGCTTTCGTACGGGTCATCATCTGACAATCCATATTCTGCCTTAAATGCGGAAACATCAACCCAGCTTGTGAAATCGTAGGAATTATACTGCCCGTCATCTATAGATACAACTTCGGCACTCTCTTTACACAGCATCGCAAATGCCCTCTTTGCATTTACGATATGCACAGCTGCAAAGAATTTGTTTAAAACCAAAACACTGGATTCCAACGCAATAGTACTCTGCATAAAGACTCCCGAATACTTCTTTAATTTTGTTTTTATTTGTCTCTTCTTTTAAGCCATTTATCAAGAGATTTTTGGCTTTCTCCTGAACATCTACCAGCCAATATACCTTCAACGCTAATATCTTCATCCAGGTCAGGCCAATGAATTCCTTCCCCATCTCCAAGGAGTTCATAGTTTGCCCGTTCTTGTTTATTACCGTTAAGCAATCGAGGATACCAAATAATAGGCACTGATATATTCCTTCCATCGCTAAGATAAACTACAAAAGAATCCTCGGCAAAAACAACCTTTTGAGCCAGGCTTTCATGTTCAAGCGCTAAAGTACTCATTCCATTTCTCCTGAAATATTTCTTTATTTTCTTCTATCAATTTTTGGATTTTAATAAGATCATGGTCTCTAAATCCCTTAGATCTTTGCAAGCGGATTGGACTTAACCAAAATTTAGCCGTAAATCTTTCTCGCTGTACATGAATATGGGACGGTTCATTTGCGTCACTAGAATAAAAGTAAAAACGATAAGGACCAATTTTAGTAACAGTTGGCATTTTTTTATTAAGTTAACGATTAAAGAGAGCCATACTGAGTTCCAATTTAAGCACTTTAGTCACTTCACACTTCCTGCCAGAACTGATTGGCAGGCGGCTAGGCACTTCGGAACTTAGTTGAGGCTTCACCGTCCTACGCAATACCCTCTGCGATAAGGTCGCCCACTTCAGAAGTGGAATAACCCATCT
>JABGRF010000097.1 GCA_018648405.1 Candidatus Scalindua sp. | reverse complement strand
AAATCATCAAATGATTCAGTGATAAATTTTTTTGCTATTGTTCCCGTTGGAAAATTAAAACCTTCAAACAGAGACGAAGATTCTTCTTTTGCAAAAATAATTGTTGATATAAGGAGAATTGAAGATAAAATTCCAGATAGTAATAGTGTTTTTTTCAGCATTTTTCCCTGACTTTATGGTTAATAATATGGAGTTAATGTGAAATTAATGCTATTGAAAATATACTTGTGAGTCAAGGACTTTTATGTATTTGATTCATTTTTTAATTGTGGAGCACAAAGAGAGATTTTTTTGCCGTGAAAACCGTTAGGAAGAAGAGTAATAAAGGAATAAAAAGCATCTGCTTTATAAAGTTGCTGGTATGTGTTCTGGTTATAGCCGGTAACTCAAAAAGTATATTTGCAGATAACATTTCTGAAGATCTACAAGCTATCCAATATAATCAGGCACAATATTCAGACAATAAACTGTTTCAGGATTTGATTCAGCTTGACGAAGAATCTCTGAATATTACTGAGATGTCATTACTGATAGCAAGAGAGGAATACTCAGAAATTAAGATAGACGATTATGTAGAGTGCGTTGATTGGTATGCAAGAGTGATAAAGGCACGGATTGCAGAAGGTGATAAACCTAGGACGATAATAAACATTATAAATGAATTTCTGTTTGATGAACTGGGATTTATTTATGTGCAAACCGGTTATCTGGAAGATTTATATTTAAACAAGGTAATAGATCGAAGAAAGGGGAACTGTGTAGGTCTCTCTATTCTGTACCTGTCCATTGCGGAGAAGTTGAGCTTGCCGTTATTCGGAGTTAATGTTCCTGATCATATTTTTGTCAGGTATGATGATGGTGAGCAGAGGATAAATATAGAGACTGGTCACAAAGGAATGAGCCGGTCAGATTCATTTTATGTATCAAATAGTCTAGAGAGATTTGATGAAGAGAGCGTAGAACATGGGTGTTATTTGCAGAATTTAAATACAAAGGAAGTAATTTCAAATATATTATTAAATCGTTCTAAAATAAGAAGAGAGAATGGGGACCATAAGGGAGCGCTTGACGATTGTGATAAAGCGATATTATTAAACCCTAAGAATCCAGGTGCTTACTGTAATAGAGGCGTAGTACATGAAAAAATGGGAATGCTTCCTGAAGCTATAAAAAATTATGATGTGGCAATCTCTCTTAACCGTAAATACGCTTCAGCATATTATAATAGAGGCTCTCTTTTAGGGGTTGTGGGTAAGTATGGCCATGCAGTAGAAGACTTTAATGAGGCCATCTCTATCAGCCCCGGGTTTACGCTGTTCTATTTAAACAGGGCGATAGCTTTAAAGAAGATGGGCAAAATAGATGAAGCTATATTAGATTACGATAAAATAATTGAAATTGACCCTGACCATGCGCAGGCGTATTGTAATAGAGGTGTTGCTTTTGCAGAAACCGGTAGGATTGATGAAGCAATGAACGATCTTAATAAAGCGATTGAATTAGATCCTTACCTCAGTGATGCATATTTTTCCAGGGCAATATTCTTTGCAGATAATAATAAACTGAAAGAAGCAATTGATGATTTTGGAAAATGTATCAGCCTAACTCCGGATAAGATTTTCACATATTACCTGAGAGGAAAGATGTATAAGGAGATCGGTGAACTTGAGAAAGCCATACAGGATTTCAGCAAGGCAATAATCGCCAGACCTTCAATGGCTGGAATGTATATAGACAGGGGGGTTCTTCTGCTCCAGACCGGCAGATTTGACAAAGCCATAACAGATTTTGATAAATCACTTGAACTGTTTCCCGGTAATCCTGTCGCTTACATATACAGGGGTGAATCGTTTAAAGGAAAAGGAGAGTATGAAAAGGCAATAGATGATTTAGAAATGTTTTTGAAGATTGCTCCCGGCTCACCAAATGCCAACATTATTAGAAATGAAATAGAGGAACTGAAAATATCATTCCTTTTGAACTGACGTTTGTATAAACATCTGTTCTCAAGTATTAATGTCTTTCGCTTTTAACAAAGCATAACGCGCTGCTATTGGGCCGAATATTTCGTAAACAACGGTAGTGGCGATGATAGTGTTAAGTATAGCTCCGCCAGTATGAGGGAGGCTTGCTTTTGCCATCATGGCTAGTCCGATGGCTACGCCTGCCTGTGCCATTAGGGCAAGCCCCATGTACCTCCTTATACTTTGCTCTGTTCCCGCAATAACGGCTCCGGCATAAGCGCCCCCAATCCTGCCGATAATCCTTGAAATTATGTAAACGGAACCGATCAGACCTAGCGAACCGAGCAGTCCTATATCCAGATTTGCACCTGCAAGAACATAAAACATAACATACAGTGGCCAGTCCACACTATTCACAGACTCAAAAAACTTGAAAGATGTCTTCTCGATATTGACTAACATTGCTCCAAAAAACATGTTGGAGAGCAGAGGTGACATATGGAAGTATAAGGCGACTCCGGTATTTATAAGTATTGCCCCGAGTATGAAGGTCAACACATCTTCTCTCCTCTTTAAATAACCTGAAATCCTTGAGGCAATAATGGCCATGATAGAACCCAGTATTACAGAAAGAAATATTTTAGCTGCAGCCTTTATCGTTACCGCCATAATAATCCATTCAGAGAATTGACCAACCTGAAGAACCTGTGCTATGGCAAGAGATACAGAGAAGATCATTATTCCCCAAGCATCATCAATGGCGACAGTACCAAGCAGCACATCAGTAAACATACCTCTTGCCTTATACTGTCTTATTACCATCATCGTTGTTGCAGGTGCAGTTGCAGTGGAAATTGCACCAAATAAAAGAGCGATGTGGAATGGCTGGTGTGCCACGTAGTAGATACCTACCGTTACACAGATCAACGTTGCGACTGTTACGGAGATTGATACGGAGAGGACTGCCTTCCCTATCCTTTTGAAGTGTTCTACGGAAAAGTTTTTTCCAATATGAAATGCTATAAATCCAAGTACTATGTTAGAAAGGAGTTCAGAAGAAGCGATCAGGCCTCCACCAGTCACATTCAGGGCGTAAGGACCGAGGAGGATGCCAAGGAGAATATAAGATGTTATGGCAGGGATTTTAAGATAACTAATGATTTTCTCTGCCACAAGTGC
>JABGRF010000330.1 GCA_018648405.1 Candidatus Scalindua sp. | reverse complement strand
CAGAAAACAATACAGCTGAAACCGGATGCCATTGAAGCACGTATCAACCTCTCCCTCGTCTACACCGAACGCAACATGTATGAAGAGAGTGTCGGTACACTGAAACAGGTGCTGAAGATAGACCCTGACAATGTGGATGCACATAAATACCTCGGACGCTCCTATTACAAAACAGGCCTGCTGAATGAAGCGCTTGGAGAGTTCAAAAGAGCCCTGGAGCTGGAAAAAAAAGATCCCGAAATTCACTGCTACCTTGAAAGCGTCTATTTCAGCATGGGACAGCTGGATGATGCTGTAGCCGAACTTAAAAAGGCGATAGAGATTGATCCACAATTCAAGACAGCGCACCTTAATCTGGGTTTTGTCTACTATGAACAGGGTAAGCTTGACGAGGCAATGGAGGAGTATGAACTTGCTATTGGTATTGATCCAAAATTTGCGGATGCATATAGTAATATGGGACTGGTCTATTGTGAGAAGAAAATGTTTGATGACGCCATTACCATCCTTAAAAAGGCGATAGAGATTAACCCTACACTACCCGACGCTCACAGTAATCTGGGTTTTGCATACTGGAATAAGGGGCTTACGGACAAAGATGAAGAGATGAAGAAGAAAGCCATGCGCGAGGTTACTATATATAAAGGGTTAATAGGAGCACAATAATCTCTTAATGAAGCTTTTGATAATTATTAGTGCCTCACAAACAACCACTACACTACATTAAGCACATCCAAACGTAGGGGCAATCCTTAGATTGCCCCTACGTCAACACAAAGGCTACTTATGCGAAAGCTTTCGGTCAAAATAGCCATTATACTTTTCGCAATCTTTACCACCATATTAACTGCCACATCCACCATTGTCTTTCTCGTAAATAGAGGGACGCTAACACACGTTATTGAACGTCAGATCAAAGCAAACACTAATTTCGATATCAATATTGCAGACATCCATCTGAACATTTTTTCCGATTTTCAGTTGAAGCAAATCAGTGTAAAAGGGTTTAGTGATCAGAAACAATTTACACTTGAATGTAACACACTTACTATTCGTTATAAACCCTTTGATCTTCTGAGAAGATGTATAAAAAGTATAGATCTTTCTGATGTACAAATCATTCTGAATACAAAAAATGGTGAAACAATCGACTCTCCTTCCTCGCATGATTACGAACTCACACACTTCAGTTTAAAAGACGTTTACCCTGAACACCTCCTTGTTGAAAACATTTCCATCAACAACACAAGAGTAAAAATTATGACAGGTGGTTATCTCTTTGAATTAACTGAAATGGATATGCAAGTTAAAGAAATCCAACAGGCAAAGCCTTTTGATATTTCAATAAATGGAAATTTTTCCTTATCAAATCCTCCAAATGAAACTTCTTCAAACCTGCATGGAAAAATTGACATAAACACAACATACAGCCTACCGGAAGACAAATTAATAATACAGGACAGATCTTACTTTTTCATAAACGATTTAGAAAAAATTTCAATTAACGGTAAAGCATATTCTATTCTCTCTGTTCCCGAAATACATTGTAAGATAAGCAGTAAATCTCTTTCAAAAACCTTTAAGGCTATTATCCCTGAGAATTTTAAGGATTGGTCATTAAATGGCAACCTCTCAATGAGTACCACCATAGACTATGCAGGCAAAGACAGTCCACAGAAAATGACAGCCATCACAGACTTGTCCGCTTCTCAACTCAAATTTTCATCACCTGACTACGATTTTTTTGGAGAAGGGATAACCGGACATCTCAAAATAAATATGAGTACCGACAGAGATTTGAAAAATTTCTCTTTTGACACAAACGGTACATTCGAACCCTTCCTGATTCAACTCAGAGAGTTTACCACAGACATGAAAAACAGAAAAACACACTTCTCTCTCAACGGTAATTATGATATTCAAAATGAAAATTTAAACGAAGTTAACGGTGCTATATCCTGGGATAATTTAGGAACCCTTACAGCATTGGGAAATATCCTGAGCATAACCAATAATCTCCATCTTAACATGAACATCGAGCTGGAAAAGCTTGACAATGCGGCCTTCTTTGAAACCTTTATCAAAGACACGGTCGAATACTCCAATCCTGTTTTATTCAATACCCGTATTGAAGGAGAGTCGAGTTCACATTTTTATATTAATGGCTCTAAAAAAGACTTAAACATCAGTGGATATCTCAACGTAAGGAATTTAAACATTATATACGGAGATATCTCTCTTGAAGATGCAAACATTGATCTTCCCATTTCCATGGCATATCCCCGTTCCAAAACGCTGATACAAAAGCAGGATATTCCAGATTCACAATACGGGACAGTTCAATTTAAAAAGCTCTCTTACGGCCCACTTGATATCGATAATATCCGGATCAGTCCTATAATTATTTCAAATAATTTTTTTATTAAAGGTCCCTTTAAAGTACCTGTTTTCGATGGCACAATAGACATCAGGAATGTATCTATGGAAAATATTATAAATAGTGATAGAAAAATTGAGCTTGGATTCCAGCTAAACAATATCAACCTCGAAGCGTTGACAACCACTTATAAACTGACACCATTTGAGGGTATCCTAAGCAGCTCCGTTATCTCTTTCCAGCAGCAAGGACAAAGACTTCATTCAGATGACGAGATGAACATAAAACTCTTCGGTGGAGAGATTACTATAAGGGATTTAACACTAAACAACTTTTTAAAGCCTATGGCTGGAATTGGATTTTCAGCGAAAGTCAAACATCTGCATCTAGGAAAAATGTCCAATACCTACCGCGAGTGGGGAAACATTACGGGTATCATAAATGGGAATATACATGATTTCAAAATAGTTGCAGGAGAACCTTCCAGCTTTGAGATTGAAATGAAAACAGAAAACTATCCTGACATAAAGCAAACCGTCAGTACAAAATTCCTTAAAAACTTTGTTCCCGGCATTGGAAAAGTATTGGACAAAGTAGGATTCACAAACTATAAGTACGCTGTAATGGGGCTGCATGCCAGACTCGAAAACGACTATGTCAAATTACGTGGAGCCGTCAGAGAGGAAGGAAAAGAGCTATTTATGAAAGGCGCTGGAATGAAGAGACTAGAAATTGTTTTTCCCAATGCCGATAAAAGAGTACCATTTAAAACATT
>JABGRF010000393.1 GCA_018648405.1 Candidatus Scalindua sp. | reverse complement strand
CCAGTCGTCTCAGGATGACGGTTATGTCATCACATACACAAGATGATTTGGAAAGCCTATTTAAGGTACTCAAAGACGTCTTGAACTTGTAGCAGGTGTCGAGGATGAGAATCGAACATGCTAGAAATGTTTGCTAAACCACTCTTCGGCATTTGTGTTTCTGGATTCGTAGAACTAATTAATATATCTTTTACAGCCAAGTTATCATTTTCGTTATTTCTAATATCCAAGAACTATAGATTTAATGCTTTATGGTTTGTGAATCACACCTTATTTGTTTCTGGTTAAGGTTATATTGAATAATGACATTATTTGTGTATTTATTGCATATAATGAGAAATGTAATAAGATTCGAGATTTATGATTATGCCCTGCCTTGATGCTACAAGCTATACGGCCTGGGCCATGGATTGATGATTAATTATTAGATACAAAAGTAAAACACAAAAAACCTTGAACGTTTATGTGGAATCAGTGATTTTATCTCACTACAAGTCGCAGAGTTCGCCAGGAATAAAAAATTAATGGGATCTAATTAATCAATGACTTCAGTTGTTATGCTTTAAACAATAGAGAATAGTTAAAACTCTGCATTTTGATCTTACACAATCTACGTATCTATATTGTATAAAAAGACTTTCGTATAAAATCTCAGTTATTATCGGCTTATTTTTTCATTGACAAAAACACCGATTTGGGATAATTTGTAGTTTTGATTTTCTGCTAGATAATATTTAAAGGAGGCATAAGTTGGATCCGGTAGCAAAGAATTTCGTACGTATGAGCGTTATATATTTTGCCATATCTGCACTAATTGGTGTTCATTATCTGTTTGATGAAGCATTTAATCATCAGTTATTTCAAGCCCATGTTCATCTGATGATGTTAGGGTGGATGTCTATGATGATTTACGGGGTAGGATATCATATTCTACCAAGGTTTAACGGAAACCCTGTAGCGTTTCCAATGCTGGCCATTGTTCACTTTTGGGTTGCTAATATAGCTTTAGTTGGTTTTGTAAGTACGTGGGGAATAAGTAGACATGGATATTCCAAGATGCCTGTTAAGGTGTTTGCGATAATGAATGCAATTGGAATCATCATGTTTGCTACGAACATTCTTTTCAGCATCAGGAAACCAAAGGAATATTAATTTGATTTTTTGAGGTAAATGATTATGAGTAATGAGCCCATTGTAATTACCAAGAAATCAACTACGGAGAGATTTTTTCTAAGTATCCTGAGACCGAGCCTGTTTTTATGAAGTATTTTGGTTCCGGATGTTTTACCGGTCTTAGCTAAAAGACGGAAGATGTCGCATTTGGTGCAATGATGCATAATGTTGAACCTCAGCAAATCATTTATGAGTTGAATGAAGCTATTAAAAATGGAGCCGAGGGGGGGGAGTAGCCCATTTGTCGGGATTCTTTCTATTGTTTATCAATTTAATTAACTTCGGTGCAATAAATCATATAGTTTAAAATTATTTTTTAAATATTAATTTGAAGGAGTAGCATGGAATGTCAGATTTAATGGAACGAGTAGAGAAAGCTTTAGATTCAATTAGACCTGCTTTAATGGCAGACGGTGGAAATGTTGAACTTGTTGCTGTAGAAGATGGAATTGTTAAGGTAAGATTGCAGGGAGCCTGTGGGACCTGCCCGAGCGCGCTAATGACACTTAAGCAGGGAATTGAAGTAAGGGTGAAGGAAGAAGTTCCTGAAATCAAAGAAGTTGAAGCTGTTTAACTTTTTTTTATTAAGAGTTTTGATATGGGTTTGGTTTTAGGGCCTGTGCATCATTGGATGTACAAAAAAAATCAAGCTACGGAAGCAATAGCTTTTTGTCGTAAACGCGCTTAAGGATAAATATGGCCAGGAGGCCGATGAGTTATTGAGTGCTGTTTACGAAAAACTTCCATTGCCTGATAAAAATGCGTCACTTGATGAGATTCTGAGCAATACTCCAACTCACCAGGGCATACAAAATATGATTATCAATGCTGAGGCTCGTGAGGCATCAGCAATTTCTACTTTTTGTAATAAATTTGGTGATGAAGCAAAGTTGCTTGTACTGACGGCTGCACACGATCATGGTGTTGAATGCGGCAAATGGGCAGTAGTAGTGGAGACTGTACTGCGTCTAAGACATTTGAACTTCTACAAATTTTTTGTGCGATGAAATGCGATGCGACAGGAGCGCTCAAACACAGAGTGAAGAGGCCGATCGTACCACTACTGTCGGTGATTCAATCTGTTTGAGAGTTTTCGAAATATCGTAGTAGACAATCAGTCATCAATATATTCTAAGAGTTATGTTTTACAAAAAAGCTTGCGTTATAAATAACGACAAGCTTTTTTTATTTATATTAGTGACTAAAACACTATGAATTGAAGTTCGTTATTTCAGCTTGATATTCTAAGGGAGTAGTCGCCACTTCATTACGAAATATGATACACACTTCACTTCTGCAAAATGATATAGCACTGCAATTACTTATTCTATAAATACAATGGAACAATCACTTGAAAGATATTCACGTCAGATTCTTTTTCAACATATAGACGAAGATCGTCAAAAAAAATTAATCGATAGCACTGTCCTTTTGATCGGGTGCGGAGCGCTGGGAACTGTTTCTTCGAGTTATCTGGTACGGGCAGGTATCGGGCAACTTAGGATTATTGACAGAGACTTCATTGAAGAGAACAATTTACAAAGGCAAATTCTTTTTGATGAAGATGATATTTTAGAGAATGTTCCTAAGGCTATTGCAGCGCAGAAAAAGCTTCAGAGAATTAATCCCAACATAAAGGTTGAAGGATTTGTTACAGATATCAACTACTCTAACATTGAAGAATTAACTAAAGATGTTGATATTATTATTGATGGTACCGATAATTTTGAAACGAGGTTTTTAGTCAATGATTATTGTGTAAAGAACAGTATCCCGTGGGTATATGGTGCCTGCATTGGGAGCAGGGGGGTGGTAATGAATATTATACCTTCCATGACACCATGCTTGAGATGTGTATTTGAAACAATGCCTCAGATAGGTTCATTTCCGACATGTGATACTGCAGGTGTAATTGGACCAATAGCTGGAATTATCGCTTCATTCCAAGTAACTGAGGCTATCAAGATTTTAACCGGTAATTATGATTCAGTGAACAAAAACCTTCTTGAGATTGATGTGTGGGAAACTAATTTCAGACAAATTGATATCTCAGAATTGAAGGATACAAATAACTGCCCGACATGTAAATTATACAATTATGAGTTTCTGAAAGCTGAAGCTGGAATTATGACCACTCTTCTTTGTGGTAAGAATGCCATACAGGTGATGTCTCGGAATATCGGAAATATAGACCTTCGACATTTAGAGCGAAGACTGGGATCTATAGCGGACGTAAGTTGCAATGACTTTATGCTGAAATTCAATATTAAAGATCATGCGTTTACGGTTTTTCCTGATGGAAGGGCAATCATTACTGGTACCGCTGACACTAGGATAGCAAAAAGCCTATATTCAAAATATCTAGGAATGTAATATGAGTTACTAAATCACAAATTATTAAATAAGATAAACCTACTATGATATATCTCGATAATGCAGCTACAACATTCCCAAAGCCTGAGTGTGTATACAAGGCCATGGATACGTTTATGAGAGAGAAGTGCGCAAATCCGGGACGTGCCGGACATCGTATGTCGGTTGAAGCGGAACAGACGATAGAGAAGGCTCGGGTCGCTGTGGCGGGGTTTCTCGGAATTAAGAGCCCTGAGAGGATGATATTCACTTATAATGCTACTGATGCGCTTAATATGGGCATAAAGGGGCTTCTATCAGAAGGTGATCACGTAATTACATCCAATCTAGAACATAACTCTGTTTCAAGACCACTTAAAGGACTGGAAAGCAGGGGTGTAATCACTGTAACGTGGGTTACCAGTTCTGATGATGGTTTTATCTGCGTAGATGATATCAAGAGTGCTATAAGATCAAATACGAAATTAATCATTTGTACACATGCTTCTAATGTGTTGGGAACTATTCAGCCCATCAGAGAGATAGGGGAGGTCGCTCGCGAAAGAGATGTAATATTTATGGTTGATGCTGCTCAGACAATCGGTGTATGTGACATAAATATTGAAGAACAATATGTAGATATGCTCGCGTTTACCGGACATAAAGGACCTTTTGGTCCACCAGGCAGCGGCGGGTTATATGTTGGCGATAGAGTAGAGCTAAGAGCCTGGAGAGAAGGAGGCACTGGTTTTGAACCAGAATCACCCTCTCAGCCAGATTCGTTGCCATATAAGCTAGAGAGCGGAACCCCAAATTCAGTTGGGATAATCGGTCTGAAAGCAGGTATAGAGTTTTGTATAAATGAGGGTGTTGGCAAGATAAGAGATCATGAACGCAAGCTGACTATGCGCCTTATAAGCGCATTGGAGACAGACGACAGATTTGATATATATGGGAGCCTTGATGGAGACAGAAGAGTAGGAATTGTATCTTTAAATATTAAAGGATTACAACCGGCTGAGGTGGGTGCTATTTTAGATAATAGATTCAATATTGCAGTACGGCCAGGCTTGCATTGTGCTCCTTACGTACACCGTGAGATTGGTACGTTTCCGGATGGAATGGTACGTATAAGCCCTGGTTACTTTAATACTATGAAGGAGATTGAAGAGACGATTTCAGGTCTTAAAGAGATTGCAGGCAGTGTGTGAGGATGGGGGTTATTATTATTGATTGTTAAAAATCATCAAGCAAGAGGCTGTAAGTAAGATGCAAGATAGAAATGGTGATTTATTAGCTAATCTGTAACGCAGGCTAAAGCCTGCGGCTACAATAATGTTAATTACTTCCCGAATGCGTATACTTTCCAGTCAGTACTTCCAATATATACTGTGCCATGTGAGTCGATAGAGGGTGACGAGATCAGTGTGAACCGTGATACATTCTGCTTCTCTTTTAATGAGCCATCAGGCTTGATCGAATATAAATTACCATTCCATGATGCAACTAAAATTGTCCCATCAGCACTGACAGTAGCCGACGAAGATATTGTGTCACCAGTATTGAAAGTCCACTTCAACGTTCCATCAGGATTAATTGCATACAAATTACCATTCTTTGCTCCAACATAGATTGTCCCATCAGCACTGATGGCAGCAGTAGCATCTATTCTAGATTCAATATTATACTCCCAAACAAGCTTCCCTTTGTCCTTGGTATCTAAAGCATAGAGCTTACCATTTTGTGATCCTATGTACAATATGCCGTCTTCATTAATTGATGGAGAAGAATCGATCCTGGCCATTGTCATGAAGCTCCATTTGATTCTACCTTCTGGACTAATTGCATATAAACGTCCATCCCGCGATCCAATATAAACAATACCGTCAGCATCTATCGCAGGTGATGAGGAGAGAATACTAGCTGCAGTGTTATATGTCCACTTCAATGTACCATTAGGATTTATTGCATACAACTTTCCATCCCATGCCCCAACATAGATCGTCCCATCAGTACTGATAGCAGGAGACGAATAAATATCAGAACCTACAAAATACATCCATTTAATTTTACCATCCGATGTAAGAGCAAAAAGTTTTTTGTTTTTGCAACCAACATATATGGTTCCATCAGCACTAACTACTGGAGTACTAAAGAGTTCATCCCCAGCTCTATAATGCCACTTTTCAGTTCCATCAGAATTGTAAGCAAAAATATTCCCATCTGTACTAGAGACGTATATCGTGTTGTCCGGGCCTATTACAGGTGAAGACCAGATTTCGCTGCCAGTTATAGAACTCCATTTTAATTTATTTATATGTGCAACATTATAAGCGCTTCGGCCGGTATGTTTAAGATCATGCATAAACATGTAATGTTCGCTATCATTTGCCTGTGCGCTGAACATATTAATTCCCAGCCCAAGCATTATTAAAAAAGTGGCAATAGTAGCTGCTCTTATAAGTCTTAAGCAATATATTTTTGCAAGGATGAAGTCCATCATATTCCCTTTCGTGTTCATATATGTAATTGCTGTATTAAAACATTACTTTACTAACGCTACGCTGTTAGTTCTTTTAATTCTGTGAGATTTTATAAAATGATAATTTCTGATTCGAATTGAAGATAAAAAGCGGTTTATATTGTACATTTTCACGATATCAAAATGCAGATATATCCTGTTGAGTTGAACAGTATTTACCATATAACTAAAAATACCTACAGATTAGGTATAATAAGTACCTGACCTTTTTTTAGTGAGCCTGCGTCCTCTAATGTATCTTCATTTGCTTCAAGAATCTTAGTCCATACGCTCGGATCGTCATAGTATTCCTCTGCAATTCGATAGAGGGTATCTCCTGCTTTCACCGTGTGAGTATCTACATTCTTAGATCTTTCGTTATCTAATCGCCCTCTAACCTGAGTAATAAAACTCTCCTTAGGCCTGTTCTCAACAGAAACGTCCGGTATCAATAATAACTGATCTATATATAGAGAGTTAGAATCTGGCATAATATCTCTATTTGCTTCAAATATTTTTTTCCATTTCTGCCCATCTCCATAGTGCTTTTTTGCTATTTTAAAGAGATTGTCATTCGATTGTACTTTATAATAAACTGGTTCTGCAGAGGCAGTATAAGATGAAGTCTGTGGCTCCTCTTCGGGTTCTGGAACTACAATTTCTTCCACGGAAGGAGTGTTTTGAACTACATGGACATCTTCAACTTCTTGCTCTGCAATCTCAGGCTCTTCTACAATCATTTCTGCAACACCCTCCCATTTGCCCTCTAATGAGGATTCTTCATCAATAGAAGTTTCAACTATAGTCGCTTCCGGTTGCATCTCAGGTTGCGTTAATTCAACAAGTTCCTCACTTACCAGAACCTCCTCTGTAGGAAATTCAACTGCTAACTCTTTTTCAGGTTCAGCTTTTTTTGATTCTTTGAAAAATGAGTTAATATCAATCTCTTTTACTTCCGTTTTCTGTCTTACTCCTTCAGACAGAACCAAATCTGGCAACACTGATATGTTGTTAGATGCTCTTGTGCTAAGAAACACACCTATAATTACGAGTATTACAATACCGAGTATAATTCCGATTTGAGTATCTCTTCTCATAGTTTCCTTTCTAGCTAAAAGATGCTAATTATGATCTGGAAGATTTAAACTTTTTTCCTTTCTGACCTTTCATCTTTTTTGAACCTGATGGCCCCCTTTGTGCAACGTGACCAGCTGTTGAGACAGCCAGTTCTGTTGGAGGCTTATGTAAAAATTTGTATGCAATCCATATTGGGAAGAAGGCGATAATTACAATAATCCTGAGAACCATCTTAACATTAGCCCAGTCAAGCAGAAGCGGGCTTGCAATAAAGATTGAAGAGTAGGTACCTACTACAACTCCGACCATCATGACAAACGCAAATCCGTGTATTGCCGTACCTCCAACGAAGTATAGAGCAGATACCACACCAAATGTCGTAAGCGATGTGATGACCGTTCTATTCAGGTTCTGATTAATACTACTGTTGATCAGCTCTTTTGTTACAGTTTTATTTTTGCCGGCAAGATTCTCTCTTATACGGTCAAATAGAACTATCGTATCATTCAATGAATATCCAATCAGTGTCAAAAATGCAGCTATCATTGGTAGGTTAATCTTTATATCACCGAATACATTTCCAAAATATCCGGCTACCGCAACTGCACCGACAGTAATTAAAACATCATGCACAAGAGTAATAACCGCAGATACACCAAACTTTATCTCACCAAATCGGAACCAGATATATATGATAATTGCAGCACAGGCAAAAAGCAGGGCGAGGACAGCTCTGCTCTTCATTTCAGCTGCTACCGTTGATCCTATACTCACAACCCTTTTAAATGGATCAGGCTTCGACACTTCATCATTTGTGCCTTCAGCATAAATTCGGTCTTCGAAGGCGGCAAAAAGATCTTCTCGTATCTTATCCTGTATCTTGGCGGCACTTAATGCTTTCAGGGCAATTATATATTCATTGGCCGTTATATCAATACCGGTTATTTCACCAGTCTTGTTTCTAAGCTGCTTTGAATCTGCGAACCTTTTTCTTAGAGAGTCCTCATCTATATTGTTTTTAAATACAATTTGAATTGATGAGTTGTCAACCAGCGTTATAGGAGGTACACTCAAAGAACTGGCAGAGAGTTTAATAGTGTCGAGTACATCTCTTGGCCCCGCAATCTGAAATTTTCTGAATGCAGTTCCTCTTCTTGAACTATCCCTCGGCGATACAACAATATCTCTGTGACCTGCCTTCTTAAGTGTTATTTCCAGAACACCAGGATCCACACGTTTTTTCAGATCTAAATCCATAGTGGAAACTGACCTGTATTGTGCACCTCTTTCTGCTGTTATATCCGGAAGTTCATCTTTTATATCACTGTATACCGGTTTTAACGATTGCATTTCAATAAGTCCCGTAAAAACGCTGGAGATACTATTAATTATTTCGGTTCTGGAATTCTCCTGTCCTAATCCGTTAATTTTAATTGAATATGTTTTTCCACTTTTTCCAACTGGATATAGGGAAAGAATATCATTACTTCCATATCCGGCTTCAGTCAGATAATTCTGTATTACAAATTCATCAACAGGTTCATTTAGCGATAATTGATAATTTGATGATTCGTTATAATTGATATTTTTAAATAACGTTTTATCAACTACGCGTTGTATGTCGTTAGCGACTTTTTGCACAGCCTTATCATTGTTTAAGCTCTTAATTCTGATTCCAAATTCCGTTGAATCGTTTGATGCAGTGGTTACGTCCCTGGTTGTCCATATATTCTGTACTTCAGCGTTAGGGTACCCAATAACATCTAATTTCCCTCTAATATCACTAACAGGTGTAGGTTTATTCAGTTCTAATTGAATAAGTGTTCCACCGGTAAAATCGATATCATAATTGTCCTTACCCCTTAATACAAAAACTGAAATTCCTGTTATAACCAATACAAGTGAGGCAATCATTGCAATACGGCGATAACATACAAAGGACGTTTTTGGATTTTTGAAAAACTGCATCATCGAGAATTTGTTCATGACACCTGTATCAAGGAATATTTCAAAAATCACCCTTGTTACAAATACTGCTGTAAACATGTTGATTAGAAGGCCGGCAATCAAAACAATAGCAAAACCCTTTACCGGACCGGTACCAACAGCATACAAGATGAGTGCAGTAATTAATGTAGTTATATTTGAATCAACAATCGTTGTGAAAGCTCTCTCATATCCATTTTTAACGGCAAGTTTTATTGTCTTGCCTTTGTCTTTCTCTTCTCTAATTCGTTCAAAGATCAATACATTTGCATCAACTGCCATACCTATCATCAACACAAGACCTGCTATACCTGGAAGGGTAAGTGTTGCATTCAGTATTGCCAAAGTTGCAACTACTAGAAATATGTTAAAGATGAAGGTGGCATTTGCAACTCCACCTGCACCAAAGTAATAGGCGCACATAAAGATTATAATAAATATTCCGCCAATTATACCAGCCATAAGACCGCTTCTAATGGAGTCTTTTCCCAGGCTGGGACCTACAGTGGTCTCCATCTCCAGATCAAGATCTGCAGGAAGACTACCGGCACGCATAACGGCAATCATATCATTAACTTCTTCTTGGGTAAAATTACCCTCTATAATTCCTTTGCCTGGAATTCTATCGCGTATTATCGGAGCAGAATAGAGTGTTCCATCAAGGATTATTGCTAATGGCTTACCTATACTACGTTCCGTTAATCTACCAAATTTTGATCTGCCTGCCTGGTCGAATTCAAATCCTATGACAGGGCTGATATCCTTACGATCAGGAAATACCCTGGTAAGATGTTCGCCTGTAATCTCGATTTTGTTTCGCACAAGGAACCAATCCTGTGTATCTGCGACTTCTCCCTTTTTCTTTCTAATCCAGTGCTTGTAAAATCCAGGTACGGATTTGCCTGCTTTAGCGTCATTGTATTCGGTGCTGTCAGGTGGAGCTGCCAGTCTGAATTCAAGTTTACCAAGTCTGGTTATTCGTTTCTTAAGACTTTCAATATCACTTTTGGTTGCGCCAGGAACCTGTATAAGGATTCTCCTCATACCCTGTTGCTGTAACCTGTATTCTAATACTCCCTGAGGGTCTATCCTCTTTTCCAGTAACGCAATTATTTCATCTGTAAGGCCAGGTCGCTGCTCAGATTCATCAACCTTGATTTTATACAGAAGCTCAGAACCACCTCTTAAATCAAGGCCAAGTTTTATCTGTCCTTTAGCTGAGTAATCAACTTTCTTGTGTATTACGGTTTCGCCTTTTTCATTTGTTTCCTGCTTTACTACAGTTTCCTTGATTATTGGACTTTTAAATAAGAAGCTAAAGAATGAGTCATCAATTATAGTACGGTCAATTACTTTGCCGTTAATTTCTGTAATATTTTCTGACTTTATTGGCTTATCCGCAACCGGATATAAAGCCATTATAGCAATAGCAATCAGTACTACGATCAGTGGTATCTTCCATCTAAAATTCTTTGACATCTAAATTATCTCCTTAGCTCTAATAATCATATATTATATTCATGCTTCTTCCTTGTCATCCTTAGACACACTTACGGAAGTTAAAGCGCTTTTATCTATTTTTATTTTAACGTCCTTTGCGTCGTCAACTCGGACGACAACTTCATTTTCTTTTACTGATACGACAACGCCATGCACGCCTCCAGCGGTTACGACTTTATCCTGTTTTCTCACATTTGATATCATTTCCTTCCTTTTCTTCTCTTTCTGTTTTTGTGGCCTGATAATCAGGAAATACATTACCGCAAACATTATAACCATAAGCGGTAAGAATTGCATCATGGGATTACCCTGAGCTGCCATTAAGAAATGCATTAAAAGTCTCCTTAAAAATTGTGATATTTCAAAATTATCAAGATCCTCTACTGTAGAGAAAGAAAATTGGATTTAAACTCACTGAAATTACCATCAATTATCGATTGTCTGGCCATTTCCATCATTTTCTCAAAAAAACAGATATTGTGTAAAGACATAAGGCTCAGTCCAAGTATCTCATTCGCCGTAAGTAAGTGCCTAATATAACCTCTTGAAAAATTTTTGCAAGTATAACAATGACAATCTTCATCAAGTGGTCTTTCATCTAGTTTATAACGTTCATTACGGATTTTAAGTTTACCCTCCACAGTGAAAGCACAGCCATTTCGGCCATTTCTAGTCGGTATTACACAATCGAACATATCAATTCCATGTTCAATACCATCCAGGATATCCAACGGGAACCCAACTCCCATCAGATAGCGTGGTTTGTCTGTCGGCAAGCGAGGCACAGTATATTCCAGTACTTCATTCATCAGTTGGTTACCCTCGCCAACACTTAAGCCTCCAATTGCATAACCGCTGAACTCCATTTCAACTAATCTATCTGCACACTCTTCACGAATATCCTTAAAAACGCTACCCTGTACAATGGCAAACAGATCCTGATCCTCGCTGTTATGTGCACTTTGGCATCTATTTGCCCATTTTACCGTTCTGAGCATAGACTGCTTAACCCTGTCCTTTTCACACGGGTAGGGCAGGCATTCATCAAAAGCCATTATAATGTCAGCTCCCAACGAATGCTGTATATCCATCGCTTTTTCAGGATCCAGAAATCTCCTGGATCCATCTATTGGAGATTGAAACTCTACGCCATCATCTGTTACTTTCGTCAAGCGCGAAAGGGAGAAAACCTGATAACCACCGCTATCGGTGATTATAGCTCCATCCCAGTTCATAAATTTATGCAAACCACCAAGCTTTTTTACAACATCTTCTCCAGGTCTAAGGTATAAATGGTAAGCGTTGCAAAGCAAAGCATGTGCATTTGTCTCTTTTAACTGAGAAGGCGTTAAGGCCTTTACTGTTGCCTGTGTTCCAACCGGCATAAAAGCCGGAGTGGGGATTATACCATGATTAGTGGCTATTTCTCCACATCTTGCTTTAGTTTTATTGTCTTTGGCTAAAAGCCTGAACTGCAAAAAAACCTCCAGTATTCCATATTCTTAATAAATTTTTACCAAATCTATTTCCGGATAATAATGTCTTAGAATTTCGAACCATCTAAACCCCAATTTAGCCATATTTTGAGTACCATACTGACATAAACCAACACCGTGTCCCCAACCGCTGCCATCAAAAATAAATGAACTTCCACTCTTTTTGATACTGAATGAGGTACTGCGCAGGTTATTTGGGCCAATCATGAGTCTGAAATCATTTGCATTAACTCTTTTTGTTCCTCCCGCATGGTCAATCTTTATCGTGGAACAGTGCCCTCCAGGACCGATTTGCTCAGTTGATATCTTACGTATTTTTTTAACTTTTGTCTTGGCCGCATTCAGACTTCTTTGAATCATATTCCTTCCAAGCTTCTTCTTCCAAATATAATACTTTGAGTTATTACAATAACCACACTCTACACCGCTTAAAGGCGGTATGCTCCTTAGATTAAAAACAAGATTGATATCTTCCGTATGGCCGCCACACGTACTATGAAAATATCCCGGGAAAAGATTCCAATCATACACCATGACGGTGCCTCTGGTCTTGTCTACTATCTCTTTTGACTTTGACTGGTTCATGTACGAACCTTTATAAGCAAGATCAAGTTTATTAATATGGTAAAGAGCATTACCTTTGATCTTTCTCTTATAAAGTACATAGGTTCGAACCGCAATTACCTGTGCCTGTAACGCATCATTATTCCACATAATCGGCATTTCGCCTTCAACGACTCCAGGCAAAAATTCTTCTATACCGATCTCCTCCAATATGGAGAATTTATCATTATCTTTAGGAATTAATATAAGCTTACCGGAATACGTTGAATTATTTAATTTAACATATCCATTATTGGCAAATATACTGATATTCCCATTTGCTTTTACAAAAGTAGTTGGCGCATTATGCGCTGTATCAGATGTTAATGACCTTGTTCTAAAGTCACCTGATTTTAAATATAGAACCGACTTTTTTAAACCTGCTTTGTCTGCAAGTTTTTCATGGTTATTGAAATTTGAAATACTATAGGGTTTATTAATTTCAATTTGAATCTCTTTAATGTTGTCATGTAAAAGCACCCGAATTTCCGGTGTAGTTTTTAAGTAACTGTCATATCTATATACGTTTTCGGCACTATTATTACTGTTTATACATGAAACAAGCGAAGCAACTAAAAAAACTACAAAAATCAAGCAGCCAAAGGCATATCTAATTTTTGAATTAATTATGGGCAATTCAGTTTTTCCTCTTTTTGAGTGTTACTACTTGCCGAATTCTCTTTTAGTTTCCAACCTCCATACAAGTTACGAGTTGTATTTTCATATCTTTCAAATTCACTAAATATACAACCACAATACGATTGCCTATAGAGCATTTTCTTCTTAGCTATACGCTGACTACACTCACACAAATGTCGGTAATCTCTATATTCGAAAGGAATCCCAACTCGCTCCGCAATCTGCTCTCCCATCACTTTTATCTTTTCGTGATCTTGTTGCTTACTAAAAAGCAGTGTCGAACAGAAGGCATCAAAACCTTTTTCCTTTGCATGATGTGCAGTTGTCCTTAGTCTAAGGCTATAACAGTCTTCACACCTATTGTTACCCTCATAGTTAACTTCACTCAGATATTCCCTTAATCCATATTCCTCGCAATAGTCAATCTCTATCGGATCACTCTCCTGTAAAACACGAAGAGCTTTAAGCCTTTTTCTGAACTCCAGCAATGGATGAATGTTAGGGTTGTAAAAATAACCATGGACCTTTAATCCCTCACTCCTTAATTCCTCAAGAGGTGCACAAAGACATCCAGCACAGCAAATATGTAGTAAAAGATTAGTCATTTAATCAGAAAAGAGAACTTTGCTGTCCTGTATCCGTTTTATGTCCCATATATTCATAAGCCCTCTGTGTTGCAATCCTACCTCGAGGCGTTTTACTTAAATAGCCCTTTTGGATCAGAAACGGTTCGTAAACCTCTTCTATTGTGTCTTCCTGTTCATTAACAGAAACGGCTATTGTTTTTAGTCCAACAGGACCACCGCCATGTTGTATAATAGCGCTAAGTATTTTTCTGTCTAAGTCGCCAAATCCATCTTTATCAACACCCAGCATATCAAAGCCTAATTTTGTAATGCTTTCTGTTATCTTATTACTGCCTTTTACCTGAGCGACATCTCTGATTCGTCTTATAAATCTATTTACAATTCTCGGCGTGCCTCGAGAACATTTTGAAATCATCTCGGCACCTTTTTCGTTTATCTCTATCTTCAGTGTCTTTGCTGATTTAATGGCAATCTCTTTTAACTCTTCCCATGGATAGAAATCCAGTCTCTCTAACACACCAAATCTCGCACGAAAAGATGGCGTCAACAATCCTTCACGAGTAGTTGCACCAATAAGTGTAAAACGCGGGAGAGAGATCTTTACCGATCTGGCACTGGGTCCCTGATCTATCATAATATCAATGGAATAATCCTCCATCGCCGAATAGAGATACTCCTCTGTAGTTTTGTTTAATCTGTGAATCTCATCTATAAATAAGATGTCACCAAGTTGCAAATTAGTTAATATCCCTGCCAGATCACCAGGCTTATCGAGAACAGGTCCTGATGTCGCCTTAATGTCAACATTGATCTCATTAGCAATGATTTGTGAAAGCGTTGTCTTTCCTAGCCCCTGCGAACCTGAAAATAGTATATGATCAAGTACATCACCTCTTTTCTTAGAGGCTTCAATATAAATATGAAGATTCTTTTTTATTGAGTCCTGTCCAATGAAATCAGAAAATTTCCTGGGTCGTAGCTCAATATCCAGATTCTCATCTTCAGGAGCATTGTCAGAAGAAAGGACGTTATTTTCAGACATTTTCAAAACACCTTGATATTCTGCTTGTTAAAACGTTAAGCCGCTATAAATCAGACACAACTTAAAGCCTCTTTGATAAGGACTTCAACTCCTTCAGTAACATCAATATTATCAGTAGCTTTACTGACGGCCTTTTCCGCTTCAGGCTTTGCATATCCAAGTGAGATCATCGCCATTATTGCATCTGAGATTATGGCCATATTCTTTGTCTCAGCAGGAGATGTTGAAAATGGAAGAATGGATTTTATCGATTCCTTTAGCTCTAATATAATTCTTTCCGCTGTTTTTTTGCCTATGCCTTTGATACGTTGCAATGATTTTGGATCATTACTGACTACATAGCTTTCAAATTGACTTATTGAGCTACTTGACAGTATTGTAAGCGCTACGTTAGAGCCGACTCCATTCACGGAGAGTAGCAAATTAAACATCTCTCTCTCCTCTAGTGAATAAAAACCATAAATTTTAATTTCGTCATCTCTGATAGTAAGCTTTGTGTATAGCTTTGCTTTTTCTTTATCTGATATCTTTTCAAACGTCGATAGTGGTATGTGTAATTTATATCCAATACCATTCGTCTCAATTGTTACAGTTGTCGGGTTTTTGCACGCTATATTGCCGTAAATAAAATCAAACATTTAACTGATGCCAAAAATAGATAGCATAATAAAAAGCAAAACCGGGCAACATGCTGTCTGTTTAAGCTCCCCGGAACCGCATATTGATAAATAATATGTAGGAAATTTATGCAGTTATGCAAACTAGTGTGTGAGATAACTAATGATGTTCATCGTGATCTTCATTAGATTTGTCAAATGGGCTGATTAATTTTGAATTACATTAAAAACCCAGCCTATATTGTTCCGCTATGAAGTTTTAAACCAATCGTCTCCAGTTGGTTAATTATTTCATCAACAAATGACTGTGCAAAGCCATTTTCCTCTAGAAGTTCGGATTCTGTTTTCGCTGCCAAATCGTCTATTGTCTCAATACCAATTTCTGCAATGGCGCCTCGACAATCGTCAGAGAACTCAAGTTTTGAGATTGTATTTGATTGGTTACCATCGTCTGCATCGGCACCCGTATCAGAATCATTTGAGATTGTAATTGATTGATCACTATCGCCTGCACCGTTACCGTTATCGGCACCTGCACCCGTATCAGAATCAAGAAATATATCAGATTCAACAGCCTGTCCCAGGCGCAAACCTTTCTGATTAAGTATATGTTTAATTTCCGTTAAAGAAGTCTCTCCAAAATTCTTATATGATAATAGCTCATATTCAGTAACTTTTGTCAAATCTGCCAGAGTTATTATATTCATACGTTCCAGACAGTTTTTACTTCTAACAGAAAGTTCGAAATCTGAAATTGGGATATTTAATACCTCGATCTCCTGATCCTGCTTCTTAACCTTGTCATCGTCATAAAGCATATTTAAGCCAGCCTCAGCATCCTTGAGAAATAGCTTTGCTGTCTTATGATTCGGATGAGATTGTAAAACCGCATAAAAACAGGAAATTGCTTTTTCATAATTATCATTGTCTTCATATATCAGTCCCAGATTAATCATAGCATTAGTGTATATCGGAACCGTCTCTACACATTTTTCATAGTATTCCAGTGCTTTTTCATCTTCACCGTTTAGATCATAATAGTAAGCAAGTCTGAATAGTGAACCGGGATGGCTTGGATCAATTTCCAGAGATCGGTTATACTGTGTCAATGCATCGTCATATTCACCGAGATTGTCAAGACAATGTGCCCAATGGTAGTGAAGATCAGCATCGTCATCATGACCCTTAGATAGTTTCTGGATCTTTTTTAGAGCACTTTCAGGGTCTCCGGACATTCTCTCTGTTTCTGCTATCCTAAGCTGTATTTCAAACTCGTCTTCATTTGCCTGTATTGAACGCTCGAAGCATTCTAGTGCTTTATCATATTCTTTA
Organism: Candidatus Scalindua sp.; assembly: GCA_018648405.1. GTDB lineage: Bacteria > Planctomycetota > Brocadiia > Brocadiales > Scalinduaceae > Scalindua. The sequence continues at coordinate 4,568 of JABGRF010000393.1, read as the reverse complement.
CGATCCTGATAACATTTTCCAAGAAAATAGCTTGCAAACTTATTTGACTTTAATGTGGTAAGCACCTCAAATGCTTCTTCCTGATTTCCTGATATCCATAAACATATACCTAAAATCAAAGTGCTCTTTTTGGCATTAGAAGAGTCACTCTCACTGCTTATAGATGACCTTAATGACTTGATTTTATTCTCTAACTCCTCATAATTGGCTTTTGATGTATAAATTTGATTCTTCAGAGAGAATATATTTTCCCTTGTCAGCGGTTCAGCTGAGAAGGCTTCATTTAAATCTAACTCGGTACTTACCATTAACTTAGCTCCATATTAAAAAGAATGTAATAGTGGTGAATTATATAATATATGTTTAGCACTACAATCTACATCTGTAATCTGCCAAACAAAAGCAAAATCAAATTAGAAAGGAATAATAATCTGTTGAATATATCAAATATATATTTAATTGCAAATTAATTTTGCCTTAAAATAAAGGTTTGACTAATACATATGACTATGATATAGATAAATTTACGTCAAAAAACTGATATTAGACATACTCAATCATGCCTTTTTAGAGAGGCATTAAAATTAGCGAATATTTAATCTAAAGGAACTACATTAATATGAAAAACATGCAAAATATTGAAGTAAATAACATCGTTTTTGGTGAAAACCATCCTTTAGTTTTAATTGCCGGACCTTGTGTAATAGAATCGGAAAAAAAGTGTTGCCTTCTCGCTGAAAAAATCAGGGATATCGCTATCGAAGCGGATATCCCTTTTATCTTTAAGGCTTCATATGATAAGGCAAATCGTTCCTCTATCAAGTCTTATAGAGGTCCGGGTATTGAGGATGGTATTAAAGTCTTATCTAAGATTAAGAATGAAATAGGCGTTCCTGTGCTTTCGGATGTGCACAGTTGCAGCGAGATCGATATGGTGCAGGACGTGTTAGACATAATCCAGATACCTGCATTTCTCTGCAGACAGACAGATCTGCTTCTGCATGCTGCGAAAACAGGAAAACCAGTAAATATTAAGAAGGGGCAATTTGTGGCGCCTTGGGATGTTGAATATATTGCCGATAAGCTACTTTCAGCAGGAAACAAAAACATTATATTTACTGAGAGAGGTACAATGTTTGGATATAACAATCTTGTCGCAGATATGCGTTCTATTGCAATTATGAGAAATATGGGTTTCCCTGTTATTTTTGACGCAACACATAGTGTTCAATTACCTGGTGGTAAGGGTTCGACCTCCGGAGGGCAGAGAGAGATGATTGAACCATTAACAAATGCTGCTGTTTCTGTTGGCTGCGACGGATTATTTATAGAGACACATGAAAAACCAGAAAACGCCTTATCCGATTCTGCGACTATGCTGCCTTTAGAACGACTTCTTCCTCTCCTTAAAAAGGCAATAAGGATACGACAAGCAATCACGATTGATTGATTTCAATAATTTTTTTCTCTGTTCCGCAGGATGATTGAATTATGCAAAAGGATGAATCATTAGATGATTTAATTGATATGGTAAAGAGGCTAGGCGAAATATACCGAGGTGAAAATCTAAGGGTTGATATTGATTTTGATCCGAACGACGGCATGACCATGGTTAAATATGATGACACTAATAACGTGAAAAAGACGATATATATAAATTCAAATAACAAGACAATAAGCGGCATTGATACAACTAAATTCTGGTTGCCAGATTACTCAAACATACAAAAGGCAAATAAGAAGGTTGTTCGTTTATTAGAGGAGAGAGGTTACGTGTTGTCAAATATGACATATAGAATGAAGAAGTGAAACCATAGGTAAGCAGGGCGGTTTTACACTTGTCAGGAGAGGGCATCTCTGATTTTTTCCGGAATTGCCATTGGTTTCTTATTAGCTCCCAGGCATGCAAGGAGAGTTGATCCTTCCGCAATCAGGGCCTCTTCATTAACTCTCCGGATCTCATAACTAAATTCAATTCTTGCTAGTTTCATCATAGATATACATGTTTTAATTACCAGGAGGTCATCGAACACGGCAGGGGATCTGTATTTACAATGAGCGTCTGCAACCGCCAGAAAGACATTCTCCTTTTCAAGCTCTGCATACGAAATCCCAACGCTGCGCAGGAACTCAATCCTGCCCATCTCAAAATAGACAAAGTAGTTAGAGTAATATACTATCCCCATTTGATCAGTTTCCTGGTATCTAACTCTAACGTTTATTTCATTGCATTTCATAGGTGATTGTTTGGAAATGTTTGATTATAAAATTTAAGTATATGGTAAATAATTATAAATTGAAAAATCCCCCTGTTTCTTATCTGTTTAAATAAAAAACTAAGGGGGATTTATAAAGCACTATTACTCTAAGCCATAAACTTAGATTATGGCCTTGCAGCCTTGAGAAATGAATCACTGTAAATCTGCTTATTCAGAAGCATCTCTGCACAGATCGCAGTATCCATAAGTTCTGTATCAAGTACATCCATGAGTGCAGTGTCCATGCCGGCAGCAATTGCCATTGCCAGGAACGTTCTACATATTAAAGACTTTTCCTGTGTTCCCTGAGCCAAATTGCTTAAACCAACAGTTATGTGTGGAGATGGATCAGAGATAAGCTTTATCTGATTAAAAACTTCCAGCATATAAGCGGGTTGTTTCTGGTCAACTGGTATTGAGAACAAAATAGGATCAATATAAATTTTGTCCATATCCACATCATGTTCCATCGCCTTTCCGGCAATCTCCGCTGCTATCTCGATACGAGTATCAACATTTTGAGGTATACCCTCCTTGTTCATTGTAAGACAAATCAGAGCGGCATTATGCTCTTTCGCTAGCTTCATGTATGTATCAAGAACGTCAGGATCTCCTTGAGCAGAATTAATCATAACATCGTTTTTGATTACCTCAAGACCTGCCTTTATTACTGACAATTTCTGGCTGTCTATTGCAATAGGTGTACTTACCGCTTCCTGTGTTGACTCTACCAGCCATTTCATTGCATCTTCCTGGTCAGCAGCAGCTGTTCCGACGTTTATGTCTAGATATGTAGCACCTGCTTCAGTCTGTTTTTTTGCTAAATCGTGGATTACAGAGGGGTTACGTTCTTTAATAGCCTTCTTTACATCCAGAAACTGTCCATTAATTCTTTCAGCCAGGGTAATCATCTTCTTCTCCTTCTATGTAAGATTTTCTATATGTTTTTTAACAATTGAAACAGCTTCAGGGTGATTCATCCTGATTATATCAACACCGGACTGCATTAATGTAGTGGCGGTGATTGCTTCCCACATTATTCCTCGTTCAGCAAAAGAACCCCATTGAGGAGCTTCTTCGTCACTGGCCTTTGCTTCCTTTGCACGCCATGCTTCATGGCCAACATCACAAATAACCGGAGTTGCCATCTGGTTGTCTCCTGACAGTGCTGCCATACGTCCTCTCTCATGAATTGAGTAACAGTATTCGATTCCGTACCCAAGTGCACCGGTAGTCTGAAACATTACGATCCTGTCATTAGGAAATCCCAGATCAGTAACCAGGATGTTAATCTGCTTTCCAATGTTTATGTCTACAGGTGCTTGTGTTATCAGGTTGTGCCCGTCTGCCAGACAGACAGCAGTAATAGTTTTGTAATTTTCCTGTGTGGCGCCTCCCAGAAGGCATTTTTCACCTTTAGCGGCTTCACTGACCTTTGGCATTATTTCATTATCCCGTTCATCATTTTCACATCCCCATATAACGAGTGGTATATCAACGGCTTCCAGGATAGATTTAACAGTGCTTACCGTCTCTTCGGCACTTTTGTTTCCCTTGTCAGGGTGTATGCCGTCAAGTTTCAGGCAGATTAAGTCTGCACCGTACTCAGCACATTTCTTTGCCCAGTTTGCAGGATTGTCAATAACATCAGCATAATGCTTCAAAAGCGGCTCAGGCCACTCTTCAGGTGGAACATCATACACATCCATTGCTATCGCCGGCTTATGACCAGGACTTCCGTCAAAGTCCAGAAACGGAATGCTGTTAGCTCCGCCAATGGTTACAACCTTGCCCCTGGTACCACCTTCATCCTTGGTCGCTCCGATAGTAACCTCTTTTACAACTCCTGCACACTTATCAACTATATTCGCAATTTCCATTTTTTTATCTCCAAACTAAAAGGTAATCATTTATCCGTTGTGACTGTTACTAATTTATTCATTAAATTTTTTATTTCACTATAAACAGCATTTTCTGTACTTATTCCCAACAGTGATTCGCCGGAAGTAATCTGGTCATATATCTCTTCATCAAAGGTTAATTCTGCTGATACTTCGAATCCGGATTTAGAAATCTCAGCTTTCACCTTTTCGCTTACTCCTTTTGCAGGCACTTTGCACATTACATATATATATTTTTTGATTTTGATAGGCAGGCTTTCAATCAATTCTGTAATTCTATTCGCTGTATGTACACCAATAATTGTGGACTCAAATGCAATTATAAGCAAATCAACATCATTGGTAGTTCTACGCGACAGGTGCTCCATTCCCGCTTCAGTATCAATTACAATGTAAGGATAGCTCTGTT
>JABGRF010000326.1 GCA_018648405.1 Candidatus Scalindua sp. | reverse complement strand
TAGCTGAAGAAACCAGTGCACCAAATCTCAGAGATTTCCTGAATACAAGAAACACTATCAGGGTAACCAGCATCAATATTCTTCTCATCACCTTGCCAAAATCATACACACCATCTTCAAAGTCAACACTGTCCGCCAGGAACCCTGTTTTCTCCAACATAAAATCCAGAGGCACCTTCTTAATGGGCGCAAGGATGCAGCTCGCAAATACTATAATCAAAAACAGAAATATTAGTTTTTTATGTAATTTCATTCTATAAATAGAACACGGATTTTCACAGATTGACTCGGGAAGAAATAAAGCTATTAATGACGAATTGAATTTGCCGGCAAGTGGGTGTATGTGAACTGGTATATCGAAGTCGAATCTAACACAATACCCGTAAACAGTCAAGCCAAAAGCCTTTATCCGTTGGCATATACAGCCTGACAAATAATCTGTTAAGTCTTTCTGCAGACGAGTATTGAAAATAAATTGACAATAGACTGTCAAAGTATAAGATTGCTTTAATCAATACAATAGAGGTCTTTATACAGGAACTGGTTAATAATTTGTTAGGTGACAAAAGTCTCTAAGAAAAACAATGAAACTGATAGCAAGAATTACAACACTGTTCGGGATAGTAATTTCCGGGATTTATTTGATTTCCAATGGCTGGAACTTTGCGGGGATAACTGCACTGTTGTCGTTTTCGGCAGCATTTGCTGCAACGTTCATCTTTTCGAGTAAAACCTCTGTGTCTATGAGTCAAAAAACAGGAAACAATTCGACAGCATATCAGTCCGGCCATGATATCAATATTAAAGAGTAAAATATGAAAGAAAAAATGGATCAGAACACAGGTGACAGTTCAGATGCTTACCAAGCAAAAGGTAATGTTACAGTTCAAAAAAACTATGGCATGGATTACAAAAATGTAAAACAATTATGCCTTGATTTAATACATGATAACTTTCCAAAACTTCATGAGCAAGCAATGGAAAAAGTTAATGAGAACGTCCTTGCTTTCGCAGCTGAGTTAAAAGCAGAATTAGATAAAAAAGCAGATGTTATTGATCCAGAAAAATTAGCAGAGCCGGATGTGCAAGCAACACTAAATGAAGCAGTGCAAGGTGCGGCCAAAAAAGGGAATAAAGCAGATCTTAATCTTCTCGCAAACTTGATCTCTTCACGTATTGAACGTGGTAATAACGACATTCTTGATATCACTATTGATGAAACAGTAAAACTTATTCCTAAAATAACAAAACGGCATATTAACTTTTTGAGTCTAAAACACTTTGTGCATCGTATGCTTATAAATAAGCCAGATACCAGTTTCCAAGATATAGAGTGCAGCGCTAAACCTATGCTAGATTTTATTTGTGAAGATTGCGAAATAACTATTAGTAATAAACAATATCTTGCAGGGCTTGGCATCTTGATATTTGATTCTTTGTCTTCTGGCCCCATCTTTGATCATTTACACAGAAGTTATGAGAGTCTAGCACCAAGTACAAAAGAGTTCTCATGCAACTTAGAAAAGCTGGCTCCAAGTATGTTTAAGCTTGCAGAACTTTATGAGAAGAATCGACTCTCATTTATAACACTAAACAGCTTTGGAGAGGCTATTGCTTTAGCGAATATAGGCCGGATTTTAGGTGGTGAACTTGAACTCAAGACATGGATAAATTGAATATAAAATAATGGGTTAAAGTTCGCTCGCTGTCGCTCACTCAGCTCTCGGCCACTTAACACAACGTTATCAATTAACAATCTCTGATCCCCCTACACTCTAACCATCTTATACGCAGTCCTGAAGATAACTAAAAGCATTCCGGAGCCGAAACAGCCGATTGCGATCAGTGTGAGTGGTATGCTCGGGTTCTTTTTCGTAGTAACAACTACAGCCGGTGTAGATTTTAAGTCTTCGAAAACTACATCTACTCCATTAATATTTTGAACGTTCTGCCTGCCGTAGCGAATGTAAGTTTTGTCGTATTTGCCCTTACTACCCTCCGTAACTACCTGGAGAACAGGCATAGGAAATTGCGGCGGCATGTAAAGATTTGCAATGAGTACCTTTGATCCATTTATATCTACCAAGTCCTTTATATGAAAAGTCCCCGGTTGACCGCCAATATCTAATACTACCGCATTTGGCATGTTCCCATAATTCCGTAAAAGAAACTGTTTGGTACCGCAGTCTAAAAGCACGGGGTTGTTGTAACCGAGTGTATCATCATACTCTTTTCCGTCCTTCCTTATCTTCATCTGTGCAGTTATCTTCCTGGGCATGCCATTGGGGTATGTAGTGGAGTCAAGACCTGTCACCTTTAACTCATATTCTCCGGCCTGAACCCACGTATCGGCAATCGTGATCGGTCTGCCTGACTCTGACCATATACCACCAACAAGGTGCGCCACCAGCGTAACCAGAAAACCAATATGCACGATTGATGCACCGTACAAAGCAACCTTTTTGGAACGCGCCTTTACTTTTCGGAGAATTGAGTCCAGCGTACAGATGAAAATACATATTCCATACATGGCAAAAGCAACAAACATCAGGTAGAACCAGGTGTGTATCAGTTTAGGCTCTTTAAAGAAGAAGGTAATATCTTCACCCGAAAGACCTTCATAGGATTCCGGACAGTAGTTCATTATAAGACTGCCGATTATGAGGAGCCCTGTAACAGCAAACCCAACTATTATTCCGGTTTTTTGAGATTTTAAGAAATCGTATATATGTTTCATTTTATATTAAAAACTGTGCGAACTTCGAATAAGAAAACTCGTACCGACATACGTTGTCAGCAGTATAACAAACCCAACTATGGCCAGTGGCGTCTTGTACCTTCTGGCAGCCGGCCAGTAATCAAGATGGATGCATGTAGCATAAAAGAACCAGATAATCACAGACCACAGCAGCTTCGCATCCCACAGGAAATAAGAGCCCCAAGCCACATATCCCCACAGGCCACCAAAGATCATAGATATTGAGAATGCTATAAATCCGTATTGAAAGCCGGCATCTATTATATTTTCAAACCGCCTTTTATCTTCCCCTCCGGAGAAATATCTCGCCATCGCTGCGGCAAATGAACTTGTCCACAAGGCGTAGCAGTAAAAAGAGATAGGAACGTGAAGGATATACCATATCGTCAACATCAGTGGAGGAGCGT
>JABGRF010000277.1 GCA_018648405.1 Candidatus Scalindua sp. | reverse complement strand
TCATCATAATGGGAATATGGTTATGCTTTAAAAGGATCGCAAACTGGAGAATCCCTGTTGCATACTTAGGAAGCGTATTTGTCTTTTCCGCAGTTTTATCTCTATTAGTAGGAGATACAGTGGCTCCTCCTATTTTTCAACTCCTGAGCGGAGGCCTTATCTTTGCCGCTTTTTTCATGGCAACAGACCCAATCACAACTACATACAGTCAAACAGGGAAGTGGATCTTTGGCGTAGGTTGCGGCCTTCTTACAGTAGTAATCAGAAGCTTTACACCAATACCTGAAGGCATAATGTATGCAATACTACTCATGAACCTTATAGGGATCCCGATTCAATCCCTGATACTGAAAATAAAATACAGATAAAAAATGAGCGAGTTTAAAACCATACTCATAAGAGTCTTTTCGATCACTATTATTACGGCTATACCATGCACCATATTGTTGACCCTTTATTTTGCAACTTCAGCAAGGATTGATGAATACCATGAAATTAAGCTTAAAAAATCTGTTCTTGAAATATTTGATATTCCATATCGCACAGAAGAGAAACAATTCCTTGGTTTTAGACATATGAAGATTGATAAGGAGGACGTACGAACAGTTTTCAATAACAACATTACCAGAAAAAATACGTCAGATATTCATACTCCAAGACAATCAGCTGATCCGCTGAAGATGTATAAAAAAGGAAAAGAACTGTTCATGTATTACAAGGACGGAAGCCTGGAAGGTATTGGATTTATTACTACAAAACTTGGTTATGGTTTTAACAAAGCGGCTGATATCTCTCTGTTTATCTGTGTAGGCCCTGACCTGAAAACCATAAAAGGGATAGAAATACTGGACCATACTGAAACACCAGGTCTTGGCGGCAGGATGACAGAAGTGGAATTTAAGAGACAATTTGTCGGCAAAAAACTGAAACCAAAGCTATCACTCGTAAGAGGAAGAGAATCAGTAAGCCCTAATGAGGTACACGCCATTACGGGAGCTTCATATACAAGCAAGGGGATAGAAAAAATTATTAACGAATCGATGGAAACCTTCTGGCAGGAGATGGAGGAAAGAAGGTAATGAACATGCTATCAAGATATATCAGGCTGGTATCTAAGTTCTTCTTACGAGATAACTATATAATTTCAGCAGCGGCTGGGCTCGGTTTCTGCTCTGCTCTGGCAGTCACGAACAAAATGGAAAACTCCCTTACAATGGGAGTTGGTGTACTTTTTGTAACGTGTGTCAGCTTCTGCCTTGTATACCCTTTTAAGAGATTAATTATCGCATCCGGCACTCATCACAAAATCACACTTTTGATGATTATTATATCTATTTTCGTAACAATATTCAGTCTGATAGTCCAGGCCACCATCCCCAGAATAGCTATCAACATAAAAGCATATATCGACCTGATTACAACAAACTGTATTGTCCTTGCCGTAATCGCAGAAGGGCTGACATTTGGATTCTGGGATGCCCAGAAGAAGATATTGAAGGCATGTCTTGGATACTCTATAGCACTTATTTTTCTGGCCCTGATGAGAGAACCTCTTGGATTCGGAACGTTACTGAATTTCCGGATACTTCCGGAAAGTTTCCCGGTTGTTGTATTAATGATAACACCTGTAGGCGGTTTCTTCGCTCTTGCATTGTGGCGCTTTATGCTGAGACCACTGTTTGTCAAGACAGGCGTTGTCTATCAGGAGAATGTACTACAGAGAAAAGAGGAAATGGAAGAAGTTGAGACTCCGGCAAAAAAAGAGCGTCCTCCATTCAAAATATCCAGAACTCTCATAATAATAAGTATATTAGGAGTGATCCTAATAGCAAGTCTTGTAACAAATATAAAAGCTGTTACTTCCCTGAACAGCCAATTCCAGATTCTTCTTCCAATATTCCTGAGTGCGCTTTTCTTTGACGGCATTGTTCTTAGCAAACTCTTGGGAATATGCCCGCTCCTTAATAAATCAAGGCAGGTTGACGCTGCATGGAAGATGGGACTGGCCGTAGTTATCGTAGTGACACTGTCCACTAGCCTTAACTGGTTAGTTTACAATAAAGTATTGATAGGCGCCAGCGACTACCTCTCTTCAATTTCACCGGTTCCGGTAAGACTGGAAAAAATATTTTACCTAACGGTCTTTATTGTCACCATTGCAACTTTTGTACAAATCCTGGGTGTCCTCCTCAGACGTTTCGCAATGGATACATATCAACAAATGGGGCAATTCCTGGAGCTGATTACGGTCAACTGCATAGTTCTTGCCAGTTCCACGTTTACTATTCCTTCCGGTCTCTCTTTTATGGCGACAACCGTAACAGCATTCGGTTTCGGTCTTCACTGGTTAATGGTATGCGTATGGCTTTCTCTATTGAGGCGTCACAGACTATTTGTACCTTTTAACACGTGGGATGAGGACTCCGTTGCTATTCTGCTTCTCGGAATAATGGCTGCAATCTTTACAGGCATAGGTGCAATAGCGATTTTCTGAAAACAGTTATAAAACTTAATTATATTTTCCGGGTTTCGAAACAACAAATATGACTACGTCTATAATACTGAGTATTGCTGTTATCATCATAATTATGTTAGCCATGGCCGGTCTCAGCGAACTTACCTATCAGTTCTTTGGTAAGGGTAAGAAGCTGAAGCTTGGCATACGCAGTGATGGGAACTTTGAAAAAAGTCTCACCATCGAGGGTGGAGACAAATTACTTAATACACTACAAAACAAAGGATATCATATCCCATCAGGTTGCGGTGGAAACGCTACATGCGGCCAATGCAAGATAAAGTTATATACCAACATGGGACCATATTCACCAACAGAAACTCCTCTTTTCGATCGTAAGTCAAGGGCAGATGCAAGCAAATTTCTTGAGGAAGGAATTGGTAACGGGTATACCAGGCTATCATGCCAGGTAAGGGTAGACAAGGATATTGACATCTTTCTGCCAAAGTCTACGTTACAGGTAAAGAAATACTCAGCCCGTTTGATCAAAAAGACTCAATTGACATCCGACAAGAGTGAAATAAGTTTGAAACCGCTTAAAAAGTTCAATTTCAAGCCCGGACAGTATATTCAAATAGGTCTGCCGGATGATTATGTGGAGCAGCATTACAAAAAGTACGGTGAGCAGATAAGCTGTTTTTGCAAAGAGAGAG
>JABGRF010000321.1 GCA_018648405.1 Candidatus Scalindua sp. | reverse complement strand
TCATTTCTGCCTTTGATAGCGTACATTCCCTTCCAAAGTCACATCTGGTAAGTGTTTGTGTTAATCTGCATCCAAATTCCCTTTTTATCTTTGCCTGCGTTATCGAATAACTTAACTATTAAATAATACTATTTTTTCTGTTATAATGAAAAATTCGATAAATATTTATATTATTGTCTTTAACACGAAATAAGGTAAAGGAATTCAGGCTATGGGTTTAAACTGTGGTATTGTCGGATTGCCTAACGTAGGCAAATCTACGATCTTTAATGCTTTAACGTCGTCCAGTGCGGCTTCAGAAAATTATCCATTCTGTACTATAGATCCCAATGTCGGAGTTGTGGCGGTTCCGGATGAACGATTGGATCAGATAACGGAATTTATTCCCCCCGAAAAAACTATTCCAGCAATGGTTGAGTTTGTAGATATTGCCGGTTTGGTAAAGGGCGCCAGTAAAGGAGAGGGATTGGGGAATAAGTTTTTGGGACATATAAAGAGTGTAAATGCCATTCTGCATGTCGTACGCTGCTTTGAAAAAGAGGACACCGTGCATGTAGAAGGTTCCGTAGATCCAATCAGGGATATTGAGATTATCCACACTGAATTGCTCCTTGCTGATATAGACACGGTAGAAAAACGGATACTGAAAAACGAAAAACTATCTAAGACCGGAGACAAGAAGTTATTGGAAGAGATTGCAACTCTTAAAGAAGTGCTGGACGGTTTGAATAACGGTACTCCCATGCGACTGTTACCTCTTTCGGATGAGAAAAAACTGTGTACGGAAGATTTACATCTGATTACAGCAAAACCGGTATTATACGTTATAAATGTCTTTGATTTTGAGAAAGACAAGGGATATATCGATACCATTTCGGCATATGCACAAAAGGAGGATTCAAAATGTGTTGTCCTCTCCGGAGATGTTGAAGCGGAAATTGCCCGAATGGATCCTTCGGAACAGGCGGAGTATTATGAGGATATGGGAATAAAGGAGTCCGGGCTCAAGAGATTGATACGCGAGGCGTATATATTGTTGGGACTCTCTACTTACTTTACCGCAGGGCCAAAGGAGGTGCGTGCCTGGACTATAGACAATGGAACAAAAGCACCACAGGCGGCAGGGGTAATCCACTCGGATTTCGAACGAGGCTTCATTCGTGCGGAGGTATTCGGTTACGATGATCTTGCAATTCACAAGTCAGAACTGAAGGTGAAGGAAAATGGGCTCTTAAGGATTGAAGGAAAAGACTATGTGGTAAAAGATGGTGATATAATGCATTTTAGATTTAGTGTCTAACAATACCTTCAGGGACCTGATAAAATTTAATAAGATGGGAATCAAGACTTTATGAAATTAAACTCAACTAAACTCAAATACAGAACACTTTGTCCTCCTCTTCCTCTTGCTAATCGTATTAAAGAGGGTCTGCCACGTCTGATTCTCGACCGATTACCGGAGAGCCATGATTTTACAGAAACCGCCTGGTGTAAGCTTCGGGACAGTCAGGGTGGATTTCTCAGCTGGGGGTGTATTGACCCCGCCAGCAACGCTATGCACCTGATATCAAGTAGTGAAGCTGACCCCGGCCTGGATCTTTCATCACGGTTCGAGAACGCCTTGAGCAAACGATCTGCTCAGGAAATATCAAAGGGGGAAGTGGTTCGCATTGTTAATGGCCCCGGTGACAATCTTTCCGGATTTACTCTGGATTCTTACGGCAGCACGCTGATACTCACACTTGAAAGCTGGGCGCTTTCTGATCTGGTTGATTATAATATCCATAAAGTTATGGTGACTTTGAAGCCTGAACACATCATCCTGAAAATCCGTGAGAAAGGACGCAAACTCAAAGGCAAGATTCCGGAGAGATCGCTGCTAGGGTTGCCTATGGAAGGGAAGATTCAAGTTCAGGAAAACGGAGTCCGCTATCTTGTGCAGCCAATGGGCAACCTGGACACAGGGCTCTTTTTTGATTTGAGGGGGGCAAGGAAAGAGTTTGCTCAGAATGCGAAGGAGAAGAGTGTTCTGAATCTTTTCTCTTACACCGGAGCCTTCAGCCTGGCTGCTGCCCTGGAAGGCGCGAGTCAGGTAGTTTCGGTAGATACATCACCGGAATGTCATAAATGGGCCAGGGAGAACTTTGCACTCAACAACGTTGATCACGAAGCAGAAAAATTTCGTTTTGTAAAGGACAACGTATTTAACTATATTGAAAAACTTGTGAAGCGTTCTGAATCTTATGAACGTATTATTCTTGACCCGCCCGTACGTTCAATAGCCGGTACAGGACGTTTCTTTCTCAAAAGCGATCTTTATAAACTTGTGGCTTCATGTCTGAAAATTTTATCTCCGAAGGGGCGTCTTCTCGTTACCGACAACACTATGCAGGGTACTGCAGCGAAGCTTACTCATAAGATTAGTAAAGGTTCTGATACAGCAGGTATCCCTTGCTCAATTATCAAAACATATGAGCCCGAGCCTGATTTCCCTGTGCATCCTTTCTGGCCAAAAGGTCAGGGTGTGATTGCTATGGAGGTTGAGAGAACCTGATACAGGAAGCGATGGCTGCCTGTTCAAGCGACTAAGTTTAGTAGCGCTACTCTTGCAATGGCAGGTTGCTGTTTTTGTTGATTTGCAGCAGGATCTTCTTCTTGTCCCTTATCTGAATTGAACTCTTCACTGGAGCTCATTCCGGCAGCAGCACCCATATAAAGCTGTAATGCTCTGTCGCTGAACTCTACTGAGTCAACATATCTGTTCTGTGTAGACGGTGGTGTGACCTTTTTAATATTATTATCTTCTACATGTCTGTCAACGGCAATAGTTGCAAATGATTCTTTAACTGCGAGTGCTAGTTGGCCCATATTTGATAAACGCATAATTTTGGCTCCCTATAACTAATGCCTGAATGATTTGTAATTCTTTACAACTTATGTATGGAGTAGATCGCAACTACCGTACCATTGGCCAATAAATGTTTTTGTTACCTTCCTGAAATCCTCTCTTATCTGTACGGAATTTACAGGGCTAACCCGTAATAGCACTTACAGATATTTGCTTTCAGGGTTTTTATGTTTTTCCCAGAGATATTCTATAATCTAAATCTCAATATTTAGTTTTTTAAACTAAAGTGTCTAATAACAAAACAGGGAAAGACTGATTTATCTACAGATATC
>JABGRF010000098.1 GCA_018648405.1 Candidatus Scalindua sp. | reverse complement strand
GGATAATAGTCTGTTAACACCAATCCTGTTCCGTACGCCTTAATCTGCATCTTGTCACCTACTACCATCTTCTCAAGGGTCTTTGGTGGGAAATCTACTATTACATGTTCAATCCCGCCGTGTTTTCCTGTTACAACACCTTTGGCACCCTTGGCATCCCCTGATACAACTTTTACCTCATTACCGGCGCATGCCAATGTATTAAGTCCTGCATTTGGTGACCAGCTTCCTGTCGGTTTCTCTGTGTTTGCCATACTGACTCCAGGCTCTACATGATCGGCTGCCCAGCCAATTGCCGGATCTCCTATCCTGATGTTGTAAGTAATACCGCCAACACTGGGAAGGACAAGTGGTTTACCGTCAGCGCTGATAACGTATGGTGTGTTAGCGAAAGTAGGACTTGATATCTGTCCGACTACTGATTGCATGACTAATTTATTTTTGTTTGTCTTGATCAATCTCATGACTCCTTTAGTTTATAGTATGGTGTTTCGAAAAGTAATAAACGGAATTGTTAAGGTTTTCTGTTTTTACTGGTAAAGCCTTATGTGATAATAAATAACGTATGTCAGATTAACACATTTGTTGCTATTCTACCAAATAATTCTGCACACAAATTGAGGCTTGACCACCAAACCTTATTGATGCTATATTTCCCTAGTTTCGTAATCGCCATTAATACCATGTTTAAAAAGATAGATTTTTAACTGGAGAAAATGATGGATACATATACAGATCAACTTGCACCATGGGAAGGGAGAAATGCATATTATAAAGATGTAAAGCTCGGCAAAGGGATCGGTGCGATGAAAACAATCTTGAAGGATCAAACTGATGCAATGATTGCGGCTCAAATGCTTTCGGTAGATGAAATTATTTCAAGTCAGGATATATCGGAAGAAGCGATTCAAGAGATTAGTTATAGTATAAAAAGCGTTGGGCTGGGGATGAGTGGACTGAAGGCGGCATTTGAGTGGGGAATATCTGATGTTGTCTGGTGTATAGAAAAAGACACTGAAGAGCTGAGTGATGTTTTAATGAACATTTACAGGGTTCCTGATGGGAAGATGGATCACCTCAGGCATAAAGCAGATGATGCTTTTGCCATGGGTGACATGGCAGGTGCGATGGAAATGTTTGCAGAAATAGAATTATTGATCAAGGATGATTTTTCTATTTGTATTAGTTATGGAATGATTTACCTTTTTCATAAAATAGATAAGGAACAGGCTTTGGTCTACTTTGACAGAGCCATAAAATATGCCCGGCCGTATTCTACTTATTACACAAGTTATGCGTTATTATATAAGGGATTAATCAAACGTGATTTGGGGCTTATCGAAGAAGCAGAAAAATGTTCAAGTGAGGCCATTCGCCTATCGCCTGGGCTTACTGAAGCGATGTATCAGAATGCGCAATATAATGCCCTCCTGAATAGGCCTGAAAAAGCAATTACATTATTAAAGAAGGTCATTAAAGAAGATCTTGTTTATTGTCTAAAAATTTTGTGGGAACAGGATTTTAGGCAGATAAGCGCTGAAATTGCTCAGTTATATGAGGAAATCAGGGACGGGAAAAATGAACAAATTAATGAAACGTTAGAAGAAGTGAAAAAAAATGTTACCCTGTTAACTGGTGCGGTGAAGGGCGTTAAGAAGCTAGGTTATAGTGTGCCAGATGAATCTTCAGTTGAAATGTTAGAGGAGGGAAGCAATGAGGTAGATGCATTGATAAGAAACAATTCGATTTTTGATGCACATTTTGCCGGAATCCTGCTTCCCTTATTGTCTAAAAAACTTAAACGGCAGAAAGAGCTTTTAAAAATGAAGGGCAATGAATTCTATATGGATATTGAGAACAAAATACAGGAGTTAAGTGCCGGGGTGGGCGGCAAAAAGAAGAAAGGCGGTCCTGTATCATTCGTCATCCAGTTTTTGTGTGGACAGATTGTTGCTTTGCCATTCGGTTGGTTTATTGGAATTCCGTTGGGGATAGCTATAACAGAAGGCCTTCTTCTTGCGATATGTTTCTATGTAAATGTTATTCTGCCGCAGGACCAATGGAAAGAGATTAGTACCAAGAAAAATGAGCAAGAGAAACTTATGAGTGCTGTAAAAAAATTATAGATGGAAATCCTTGATATACTTCTATCCACTATCTTATTAAGGCCATATGTTTTTGTCTTATTAGGGCTTTATTTAGTCGCCGGAAGTTTACAGCTTGGGCTGAAGAGGATAGTTGCTTTTACCATACTGGCTTACTTCATCGCTTTCATTTCTGAGTACACATCTACCCGTATTGGTATACCTTATGGCCTTTATCATTACACTGGCGAAACACACGGGAAAGAGTTGTTTATCTCTAATGTTCCTTTTATGGACTCACTTTCGTACTCCTTCCTGGGGTACTTCAGCTATTCCCTTGCCTTGCTGATAGTTTCTCCGGTTACCAGGAAGGGGTGGAGATTTGAACTGTCACATCCTCCCTGGTATTCAAAAAAAGTGCTCTTCTTGTCGGCAATTTTGTTTGTGCTCCAGGATGTATTAATCGATCCTGTTTCTCTCAGGGGTTCCAAATGGTTCCTTGGCCAGATATATTATTATCCAGTAGAAGGAATATATTTCGGAGTGACTTTATCTAATTTTCTTGGATGGTTTCTGGTAGGGCTTGTAATTATATATAGTTTTCAGAAGTTAGACAATAAGATGGGCTGGACTAGAGAGTTTGCCGGGAACGCTCTAATGGGCCCTGTATTATATTTTCTGAATATGGTGTTTATTCTGTCAGTAACGTTTTACATCAATGAGTACTTAATAGGAATGATTAGCCTCTCTATTTTCAGCGCACTTATTATCTTAACCATACTGAAGGTCCGCCGCGCATTGTCAGTAGGTATTAATAGTTAATACCAATTTATATTCAGAAAATTTAAACCTTTTGATTTGTCATCTTGCTTTCTGAGTTGAGACAACGAAAAAAACCTTGCAGATACAAGCCGTAAATGTGGTATTGAAACACATCTTCTTTTTACATATACACCTGTAATCACACGTATTTATGGAAAACGGTATAATAAGCATGACTTCACTTGACAACTCAGCATTATACTTGCTAAAATGTGACCTGTTGTCAATGTAGGCTTTTTTATATTATTTCGTTAGGAAAGGGGATATTCAGTATGAGGATTTTTATGAACTTTGTTGTTGT
>JABGRF010000100.1 GCA_018648405.1 Candidatus Scalindua sp. | reverse complement strand
TAAAATTCATTTACTGAAGCATCTGTCATTCCTAACGCCCTTACATCACGTTCGGTAAATGCAGCCTTCACTTGCTCTAATTTCTTTTCAACATCCTCTTTTTTTGTATACAAGGTTACCTGCACTTTATCTAAAAGAGCACCGTATTCTTCATGGTACTTTGAATGTATTATATTACCTAAGTGTTCAAGTCTAAACCCTTTGTTATAGGCGTCCTTGCTGATCCTGTGCCTGATAATATCTCTCTGGCCCATATGGAAAAACCCTTGAGCTTCACCAAGGAAATGGTGTGTTCTTCGCTCAAAGATAGGTTCAAAATCAGATTGCATTTTACGGCCTGCCACCTCTACGTATACTCCTAATGGCTTACCCGCTCCAATCTCCATCTCATCCATATCAGGACCAACGACTTCAATCTTACCATCTTCAATTTCACTGCTGTCTCTCATTACTACATACTCAAATGCGGGAGTACCCGGACCACCTATCTCTATCTGCATGTCGTCTTTTCTTATTCTCTCACCCTCAAAAGCAGGACCGTATGCTACAGGAATATCAACCTTTGCAGCAGCAACCTTCAAGCCCCTGACTTCTATGCATTTTTCTACTATCTTATCATGAGTTATAAGTGGTACTACATGTTCGTATGTACAGACACCAGTCGGTAAAATTTCTGGTATATCAGTATCTGCAATTGTTGGAAAGCCGTAGTTTATGGCTCCGGCAGCATTAGCATACTTTTCGTCATCTACCTCTCCCAATGCCATTACGAATGCGAAAATCCTATTCTTGTTGTAAATCAGGTTTCTTGTAAAATCAGCAGGTTTGATGCCCCCAAAAGAGAGGGCGGCCTTATTGGCAAAGCCAAGAGAGTATATAGTTGATGTGATACTCTTTCCAAAAGGCACAAGCCTTGTTTCCCATCCCAGCTGTACACCCTCTTCGTCAAGCTGTTCAGCAAACGATTTACCATTTGTGTTGCCTGAAATGAAAACATACAAGTTCTTCTCTTGCAGTTCACGGGCAATTTGTACAGCAATCTTGTTTGTTGGCGCTGCTCCTACTACTGCTGCAAATCCCGGTGCAGTACCGTCAACAAACTCTATGCCTCTTTCACGCAGAATAACGTCTGTAGCCGCACCCAGCCAAATACCGTCAACCGGATTGGGGCCAATAGTGTATTTACATGCTTCTATTACCTCTTCCGCAAAAAGGGTAGCAATGCCTGCATCAAGAGCCCATCCAAGATATGGTAAATATATTTTCTCTTCTGGAATTGGTGGCAGCAATGCTCTCGCATGTCCAAGCGCCTCCTCGCAATCTCCGAGTGTCTTCACTTCGAAAGCAGTGGCTGAGTAGATTATAGGTAGGTAATAACCTGTATCAGGAAAATCTACCTTTGTGTCTTGACCCTTTGATTCGATCGCTTCTCTTAATTTCTCTTCAGCCTGTTTTACAATACTGTGTGCGCCTCTTATCGCGGCAGTGGCTATTATTCTTGACATATGTAAATACTCCTATTGAATGTTAATCTTTCTTTGGTTAACATGGGTAAGGGCAGATTCGCATCTATTTATCAGTCGATAGAAAGTGCTCTTCTGTCTTCCATATCATAAAGCTTTCTTTCCTTCTTCTCGTTTATGCCCAATGCATCACGCTTCTTCTCTATATGATCTTTTATGAGAGTTCCCATCTCCTTAAGATCAGGTGTAAATGCCCACTTACCACCTACAATATCTTCTATATCTTCTTTTAAGAATTTGTCAACGTCCGGAGCTCCGGCAGTCGGTGAATTGGTGCCAAATAACGTATAGACTCCACTCGATACAAAGTAATGGCCAATTGCCAACGCTTTTTCGTGCATCCAGTCAAGACAGACTCCAGCAACCGGCAGCTCACTTATGTCATTACCAAGGCCGCCTTCTTTTACCATTTCAGAACACGCTATCAGAATTCTACTGTTATCCACACATGAACCGGCGTGTAAGACGGGAGGCATACCTACTGCTTCACAAACCTCTCTAAGTCCGGGACCGGCTACTTTCATGTGCTCAGGCACCATCATGCCTTCTCTGGCACACTCTGCCGCCGCACATCCAGTCTGTACTACGAGGATATCATTAGCTATCAAATCATTCACCAATTCCATATATGGCAATTGATCCGGCCACAAAATTGAACTGGTACAGCCAACTACTCCGACGACTCCTCGAATCCTGCCGTTCATAATGTTGTCATTAAGCGGACGGTACGATGCTCTGTATTTACCGCCAAGCATATACTTTATAGTCTCATGGGTAAAACCAACAACCACATCTGACTTTTTGCCCTTAGGTATAAATACTTTTTTCTTGTCACGTTCCGGAAAGTTCTTGATCGCGATCCTTACTATATCCCTCGCCTTATCATAGGCGTTTTCATCGTTAATCTCTATATGCATCGTTCCATCTATTTTTGCCTTAGGTGAAGTCGTTATCATCTTCGTATGAAAAGCCCTGGCGACTTCCTCGTCACCTTGCATCACACACTGTATATCGACTACAATAGCCTCTACAGCACCGGTAGCGATTGCCATCTCCTGCATCTTCATATGTCCGGCAAGCGGTATCCCGTGTCTCAGCAACATCTCATTCGCGGTGCAACATATACCGGCAAGGGCGATTCCTTTTGCACCTACTGCCTCCGCCTCTTTTATTAACTCAGGATCAGATGCAGCTATGGCAACCATCTCTGACATCTGAGGCTCATGCCCGTGTACAATGATGTTTACCTCGTCTTCTTTGATTACTCCAAGATTTGCGGTTCCACGTGTCGGCTTTGGTGTTCCAAAGAGTATGTCCTGCAACTCTGTGGCTATCATCGCACCACCCCAACCATCCGCCATTGATGTGCGGCAGGCCTGCATTATAAGATTCTTATAGTCCTGATCAGTTCCCATACCTGTACGATGCATAGATTCTGTAACCTCTCTATCGATCGCACGGGGGGTGATGTTCAGCTTGTCCCATAATTTTTGTCTGGTCTCCGGAGCTTTAGTAGCAAACTTCTGAGTACCATATGCCTTGCCGAACTCAGCAAGAGCCATTTCGCCAACTTCTTCGGCTATTTCATTTGTCTCTCGACCTTCAGTGGAAACGCCAAAGACTTTCGCAACTTCATGTAGTTTGTTTACGTCTGTTACACGGTAACCCTTAGCTTCGCCTCTGGCAGTTGC
>JABGRF010000101.1 GCA_018648405.1 Candidatus Scalindua sp. | reverse complement strand
ACACCAGTTCTGCGTATCATCAGAAAGTGGAATCCCATGATAATGCACATCATTAACGGGATACATATGACATGCAACGCGTAGAACGACATAAAACCGTGACTGGATATCGACTCTTCATTCTGGTAATCCCCCACAGCATGATCAGTCACCATAGTTGGCATTCCAACTTCACTACCAACAGAACTTACACCCCAATAAGTCAAGTTGTTAGCAGGAAGACATGTACCGGTATAACAGATAATCAACGTAAGAACCAGTAACGATGCGCCTGACACCCAGTGAAGTTCTCTCGGTTTTTGATAAAGCCCTTTAAACAGTATTCTAATCATGTGCACTAATAGTGCAACCACCATAAAATACGGGGCGACGGCATGAACCTTCTGTATTAACCATCCATAGGAAACGGCATGCCTTAAGTACTGAACACTATTAAATGCGTTACTGGCAGATGGCACATAATAAAATACTAAGAATATACCCGTACCAACTTGTAACAAAAATGCGATTAACGCAAGGCCACCCATACAGCGAAACCAGCTAATCCCCTTTGGTATCCTTTTTTTGGTTAAGTTCTTTTCAATTATTTCTCTTAGCTGAAAACGGTCCTCAATCCAACCCATAGTTTTATTATTTACGTTCTTCCACGTATTTCAATGCACCGTCCAGTACATCAGTTAACTCGTCAATATTATTTTCATCTATTATAAGGGGAGGCTGAAAAGCCAAAACATTACGATTGCTCCCTGTCTTTCCTATAAGGACACCCTTATCCTTCATATATTCCAGGATCGCATCTGTCTCCTGTACGGCAGGTTCTTTACCCTGATTAACAAGCTCTGCCCCGAGCATCAATCCTCTTCCTCTGACATCACCTATTAACGCATATTTTCCCTGCAGTTCCTTCAATTTTTCTTTAAGATATTCACCCATCGTTTTTGCATTATCAACCAGATTATATTTATTTATTACGTCAAGTGTAGCTAATGCAGACACGCTTGTAACTGGGTTTCCTCCGAATGTAGATGCTCCCGGCCTTTTATAAGAAGACGCAATTTTGTCGGAAGTTATAAAGCCCCCAACAGGTGTTCCATTAGAAATTGCTTTGGCAAACGTCATTATATCCGGCTCTACACCTGAATGTTCAATGGCAAACATCTTACCGGTTCTCCCGAAACCCGTCTGTATTTCATCCGTAATAAACAATATTCCATACTTATCCAATATCTCTTTCACTACTTTAAAATAGTCGTCAGGAGGAGTAATAATACCACCATTACCCTGTATAGGCTCAGCAATAAATGCGGCGACCTCACCTGATGTTGATGTTTCTATTACCTTCTCTATTTGCCTTGCACATTCGAGATTACAATCAGGATATTCAAGCTTAAAAACACATCGGTAACAGTATGCATTGGGCACAAAGCTGATACCTCCAACAGGATTAGTATCTGTTCGCCAGAACTTCAATCCCGTCACACTCATAGTCAATTTTGTTCTTCCATGCAAACCGTTATAAAGTGAAAGAAATTCATGTTTGCCTGTATAGAGTTGAGAAAGCAATAAGGCTCCCTCATTAGCTTCAGATCCGCTTGCACAAAAAAAGCTCTTCCGCAAATTTTGGGGAGTTACCTGTGCAAGCCTCTCAGCAAGATCTACTATTGGTTGAGTTAAATATATAGTTGTAGTATGTTGGAGTGTCTTCACCTGCTCACATATCTTGTCAACAATCTCAGGATGGCAGTGCCCTGCATTTAATACAGAAACACCGGCATAAAAGTCCAGATATTTTTTCCCCGTATGATCGAAAACATATTGCCCTTCCCCTCTTACCATCTGCACAGGATCCTGATAAAAATGGTAGACACAGGGAATCATAAATTCATTCTTTTTTCGTATTATTTCCTGCGGACCGATATATGATTTTTTATTTTGCATTATTATTTTTTTAAAGTTTTCCTCACGCAAAGACGCAGAGAACGCAAAGGGCCTTATTCTTCCAGGTCGTTTACGATCCGCATGATACCATCCTTCATTGAATTTAATCCAATCATATTCTATTGATACGGAAACCTGTCTTTTAACATTTAAATCATTCTTTTTTTAATTCGTGAGTTAAAAAAACTTCATACACAATTTCGTAAAGACCGGAACCAAGTGTTTCGTCAATTGTAATTGAGGTATCAACTACTACTTTTCCAATTTCTTTTTCAGTCATCATACTTTTATCCTTTGCGATCTTTGCGGCTCTGCGTGAGTACTTTTTTTAATGTTATACTTTTATTTTGTCAACTTGAGCTTATCAAGGAAGAACATAGCTTCCGGATTGGATGGATTGATTTCCAGTAACCGCGTGAAGATATTTATTGCATTTTGTATTTCAACGTTCTCAATATATGCGAGACCCAGATTTACGTATCCTTTTTCCAATTCGGGATTATCTTTTATAACATTGCTGATGATCTCTATTCCTTTATTAACATCTCCTCCCAGAATTCCTGGTTTGTTAATATACATTCTTGCATTCTCAATACGTGCCATGGGATTGTTTTCATCTAGCTGCAGTGCGATGTCTATATCCTCCTCTGCCAGACTTCCATTCTTCATCCCTGAAATCATGCCTGATATCTTGTTGGAAATAAGAGCACCCCTTACCCTGTACGATTCAGAAAAATTATCATTCAGTTTAATAGATTTATCCGCGAATGGCATTCCCTCCTCTGCAATAGCAACCCTTTTGGCTTTTAAAGCCTTCTTTACTTTCTTTACCGAACTTTGTTCAATTTCAAAGTTTTTTAAGTCACACAGTCCGAGATATGCTGACGCAACATAATGAGCATATTCATAGTCAGAAGGATTATCCTTACTAAGTTGTATAAATATTTTTTTTGCATCTTGCAGCAGTTGTTCATTATATGTATTAATTCCTTTATCAAGATACTTCTTTGCCTGTTCAAACCTATCACTCCCTGCATATGAAGGAACAGCATGAAATGAAATTATCAGAAAAAGAATAAGTAGTGTACTCGCTTTTTTTTGTATTGTCATAATCAACGCCTTTCAGATTTTTAATAATTTCCCGTAATACACACAAAGTGCGTTAATGCTGTGTATATGCGAGTTCGGTTTCCAGCCTTAATTCACCCTACATGCTTTTAGACACGTTAAGTTTGATTTAGCTAGTCTGTGTCGCTTTTTTCATTACTTCCAGAGTGCTCCTTGAATGTGTAACGTT
>JABGRF010000111.1 GCA_018648405.1 Candidatus Scalindua sp. | reverse complement strand
GTGCTCCGGAAGAAGCTGCTGCTGAAGAGAAAACTGAAGAAGTAAAAAACGAAGATAACGCATAAACAATGGCGATAGGAAAGGAAGGACAATTTTGCTTAAAGAACTGATACGTGATATTCCTGATTTTCCTAAAGAGGGAATTATCTTTAAGGATATAACTCCGGTATTGCAAAATCCTGCGGGTTTGAAGGAGGTAGTTGACAAGTTCTCTGAACACTATGCGAATCAGAATATTGATGTAATCGTGGGTGCAGAGGCGAGGGGATTCCTTTTTGGTCCCGCAGTCGCTATCAATATAGGTGCGGGTTTTGTACCGGTTAGAAAACCGGGAAAACTTCCATACGAAACAGCAAGCAAGACATATGACCTGGAGTATGGTACTGACACTCTTGAGATACACAAAGATGCGGTAAAAGCCGGTGATAATGTTCTGATGATGGATGATCTTCTGGCAACCGGTGGGACTATGGTCGCCAGTTGTGAACTGGTCGAATCGCTTGGCGGTAAAATTACGGGATGTGCTTTCTTAATCGAACTGGGTTTCCTTAATGGAAAAGAGAAATTGAGTCAATATGATATCTTTTCTCTGATTCAGTACTGAAGAGATAATTTAGGGTGTTCGATATTAAGGCCGGCATATATGTTGATTGCCGGCCTTTTTCAATTTGAGATGAATTGTTGAAAAGCGCCCGTAGCTCAGATGGATAGAGCAACGGTTTCCTAAATCGTAGGTCAGAGGTTCGAATCCTCTCGGGCGTATTTCTAATTTACAGATAATATAATTTATTTTTTTTAACATTTTCGTAAATGTCAGGGTTTTCTTCCCGGTACAGATTTACGATATACAACGCACAACAGAATCCTATGGAAAATGCAAAAGAGAGATTTGAAAACTTTGTAAAGTTTTTTGATGATAATAAGTGGTGGCTGATCATTGGCCTTGCCGTAGCTGTCGCAGCTGGCGTACCTTCATATCTGTATCAGCAGAAAGGCGCAAATGATCGTGGTGAAGTCTGGAGCCGGATATACCGAATGAACTACGAAATGGCGACTGCAGAACAAGGGGGACCCGAGCAAAAGAAAGAGGCTCTTGAAGGTGCTATCCAGGAATATACATTTCTAAAGAATAACCTGTCCGCAACCGGTGCGACTCCATGGTTGCTGTCAGAACTGGGCAACGCACAGTATAAAGTAAAGAAATATGATGATGCGATTATTACATATAGAGAATTCATTAGCCGTTATGGTACCCATCCGTTAGCTCCTCTAATAAGGCAATCTTTAGGATATGTTTTTGAAGAGAAAGAGCAGCTGAAAGAGGCTATAGAACAATTTGAAGAGATTGCGAGAGATCCGGAAGCAACATATCTTAAAGCACAGATGGGGATAGATACTGGAAGGTGCTATGAGAAACTGGGACAACTGAAATCAGCAGTGACTGCGTACAAAGATATAGTTGCCACTTACCCTGAAAGCGGTTTCGCAAAAATGGCCAGGTATCGGCTTGAAGATATTGACTAATAAGTTATGAATTTAAATCGAGCGGCTGTAATGGACGAAGACGATGCAGGTCAAATCCAGTTAGTAGTTAAAAAAAAGCTCTCTTCCAGGAGAATTGATAAATACCTTGTTTCACGACTACAGGATTTTTCACGTAGTCATGTTCAACGGCTGATAAAGGAAGAGGCAGTTAAGGTAAATGATGTTGCGGTAAAAACCAGTTATGAAATAAAACTGGACGATGTTATCTCTATAGATTTGCCGACGGAGAGCAGTGACCACATTACTCCGGAAGATATTCCTCTTAATATTATTTTCGAAGACGAATATCTGATGGTCCTGAATAAGACCACGGATACGGTCGTACATCCTGCTCGTGGCCACGCAAGTGGAACGTTGGTAAATGCTCTGGCCTTTCACTGTAACAATCTCTCTTCGCTTAACGGTCCTTTGAGACCGGGGATAGTGCACCGGTTGGATAGAGATACGAGCGGCGCTATTCTGGTAGTGAAAGACGAAAAGGTGCACAAGCATCTGGCACTGCAGTTTGAAAACAGGACGGTAGATAAAGAGTATCTTGCGGTTGTTAAGGGCGAAGTAGAGCTTGATTCCGATAGAATAGATCTACCAATCGGCAAAGATAAGAAAGATAGAAAGAAAATGGCGATTCGCCATGATAACGGGAAAAAAGCAGTATCGATCTTTGAAGTAGTGGAGCGTTACCCGGGTTTCACATTAGTTAAGGTTTTTCTTGAAACAGGCAGGACACACCAGATCAGGATTCATATGAAAACTATTGGTCATCCTGTCGTTGCAGATACGGCATACGGCAATAGTGAATCGTGTTGCCTGGAAGATCTGCTGGGACCTGTTTCAAACAAAGATATACATAACCTTGCAAAAGAGGCAAAATTGTGTAATAATGCTACAGATCCAATAATTGAGAGGCAGGCACTGCACGCCTACAAGATTGGATTTATTCATCCGGTTACTAATGAGGCCCTGAAATTTACGGCTGAGATACCGGAAGACATGTGTAACCTGATTACAACGCTCAGAAAAATTAAGACTCTTTAAATTAAATATAACGGAGGGTAGAAAAATGTTTGGAATGCCCGGTGGTATAGAATGGATTGTAATCCTTATTGTGGCTCTGCTCATCTTTGGTAAGAGATTACCGGAGGTAATGAAGTCCATGGGAAAAGGTATTGTAGAATTTAAGAAGGGTGTAAAAGGCGTAGAAGATGATGTGGAAGAAGCAATGGATAAGGACCCTGAAAAACTGGCATCATCTGATAGCAGTAACGAAAAAGTAGAAACAGAAAACAAAGAAGAATCTAAAGAAATGAAAGGATAAGAATCTCATGGCACAAAGTAATAAAAGAGGCAAACTCAAATGGCGCAGTAAAAAAGCAAACCACGGTAGAAAACCGAATAGAGGAAAACAGAGAGGTAGATAAATATTCAAGAAGCAAGAGGCAGGAAGCTAGAAGCAGTTGTTATTAGTGTCTGTCTTTTGTTTTTTGGGTTTTGTTTTTCTTAGTGTGCTCTGTACCATCCTGTCCTCGGCGCCTTCGCGGTGAACATTCCTTTTCTTTAGCCTTTAACATCAGTGTTAATCCGTGGCTAAACATGTTTTTTGGATTTCATTTTTTACCTAATAACATTTCTTGTTTTTCCTTTGCGTGAGACTATCTTTTGCTTTTTTATCTGTGTTTATCAGTGTATATCCG
>JABGRF010000249.1 GCA_018648405.1 Candidatus Scalindua sp. | reverse complement strand
TCCAGAGTTGAATCCAGTTCTCTGCATGCCTCTCCTGTTGTATCAATTACTACTGGCTTATCCGGCACAAGAAAGTAGAGTATGGCTTCATCTACCTTTTTCCCATAAATTGTTTCCAACGCCCGGGCGTAAAGCTGCATCTGAAGTCGATAGAGCTCTACCTTCTCAGGTATTTCGTCAATGGCAATATCATTTGCCTTATAATCAATGATTTTTATTAAACCTCTCTTATCGGAATGGAAAAGGTCTATCTGTCCCCTTATCAGATTGTTCCGATAATTAAAGATAAACGATTTTTCCCGTTTACACCATTCACTGGAGAGGACTTCTTTCCCGACATCGCTATTGTAAAAAGAGTTTACCCAGTCCGCAACATGGTCTATATTTTTCTGATCAGTTCCCGGATCATAGGCACTCAGCTCCTTTGCAATATACTCCTTGAGATTCTCTTCAGGAAAATCATATTTGCTAAAGACACTATGTACAATATTACCTAACTCATGTCCGGGTATTTCATCGTCATTCAACCGGTTTCCATCTTCATCTTCGACGGAATGCGGCCCAGACATATTTTTTTCATCTGTGCCCTGTAGGCCCAGAATAGAATTAAGATAGTATAGCTGTGGGCAAAAATGATACTTGAGTAACTCCGTAACGGAGTACACATAGTGGCTATTATTAATCTCTACATTGTGTGCAATTCTTGATAGTATTTTTTCTCCTGTCTTTACCGTCTCTTTTGAAGACAATGTGGTATTTATTTTATTGCATCCCGTTATTTCCTTTCTGTACTTAGTCAGGAGTTTTGTCGGTTTACCAGCACTAATTTGAACAGATGGCTTGTTTTCTTCTTTTACGCGCGAATGCCTTATCTCGATCGACTGTGATGACTCCTCTCCTATCTTTATGATTTCCAGGTTATCTTCCGGTTCGGGATTCAGGCTAAGAGAAGCAGAGATATAGTTGTGCCAATTGCCTTTGTCACTGTCTCCCCTGGCCCTGCCCTTATTAATACCCCCGGAAAGTATCAGGTGCTCCTGTGCCCTTGTCATAGCAACAAAGAGCAGCCGCTTTGACTCATCTAATTCCTTTTCTGTTATTTCATCGTTAATTCGTTCATAACTAAGCGGCACTTCCGCTTCATTAGTTGAAGAGTTCAGTATCTTAAAGCTGATTCCATGGTTCTTTGAGTATACAAAATAGTCCGGAGGTCTTGAGTTGTCTCTGTCGGTATCAGCAACAATAACAACCGGAAATTCCAATCCTTTCGAGGAATGTGTTGTAATCATCTTAACAACATTATCTTCCTCTGATTCTACCGGAGCCTCGGACTCTCTGATCTCCTTGAACTTGTAACCTTCTACAATCTCAATAAAATCTTTTAATGCAAGGGGTTCGAACGCTTCCTGGGTTTTACACAACTCGACCAGCTTCCGGAGATTTGCATACCTCTTCTTTCCATTTGAAAAAAGTAGCATTTTTGATTGAAACTCTGTTTTCTTGAGGATGAAAGAGATCAGTTTCCACAAAGAGGTCCTTGGTTTAATACTTTGCACCTCACTCAGGAATTGAGTAAACAGGATAATCCTGTCCCGCGAATGCTCCTCGATCTCTTTTATAGAGTCAACTTCATCCAGGGATTGGTGGAGTAGCTTTTTTTTATTACTGTTGCGAGCGTGATCTGCCAACGTGAAAAGTACATCATCGTCTAGTCCTAAAAAAGGAGACCTCAAAACCGCTGCCAGATTTATCTCATCAAGGGGCGATTCAATAACCTTTAACAGGTTAATCAAGTCCACAACCTCTGTCGTATTATAAAAACCCCTTCCGCTAACAACATAATACGGTATATCAAGATGTGAAAGACTTTGTTCGTAAAGTTTTATGTCTGTTGTACTGCGGAAAAGGATAGCGATGTCTTTATAGGTGATATCCCTTTCCCGCTCTCTTCTGTTTGTTATCTTGATCTCACCTTTATCAACAATCTCCTTTATTCTTTTTGCTACCTCCATAGATTCCCATTTACGTGCATCGGTCTTATCTTTTCCCTCAGCAACAATTATTTCAATTGAAGGAAGTGATTTATCTGAGAATTCTGCTCCCGGCTTTAGTTGCTGTGTACTGTCCCGGCAAGCTGAGTTTCCCGGCCACAATTCATTAAATATATGGTTTACCAGGTTCAGTATCTGTGGCCTGCTCCTGAAGTTCTCATTCAGGCTTATTAGGGACCCGGGATCTATGTCATTCTGAATATCCTGAAAGATCTCAACAGCCGCATTCCTGAAACCATAAATGGATTGCTTCGCGTCACCCACAATGAACAAATTATCTTTACCTCTTATGAGGTCAATTATCTTCATTTGCAATCCGCTTATGTCCTGAAACTCATCAACTAATATGTATTTGAACTTTCGTTTTATTTCGTTAGCTATGTATTCTCTATTTTCCAGTAACTCTATCGCCTTGACTTCAAGGTCGGTAAAGTCGATGCACCCCTCGACCTTTTTCCGTTCCGAGTAGACAATATCAAAATTCACGAGAAAATCTCTTAACATGATCTTGATGCTTGTTGAATAGTCCTCTACAAGCAATCCAATAAGAACCTTCAGCTCATCGCGCATGGCAGCCAACGGCTTTTTTACATCTTTTGATACCTGTAGGACTATAGAACTCTGAACCGCTCGAACCCGGTTCATCAGCGCAAAGATAAGATCATCTCTTTGAGGAGGCTTGTCTCCCTTTCTATATAGTTCCTCTATCTCCTTTTGCATGTTTGAGGCATTCCATCGTTCCAGAACGTATTCAACTTTTTCTCTGGTTTTAGGCGTAAGTTTGCTATCTGAGTAAATATCTTTTATCTCTTTTATCAACTCCTCAATCCTGTTAGAAGAAATTGAAATGCCCGGTGACAAATCATCAACGTTTACTGTCTCTGCAATCGGCACACATGCACTCCTGATTTTTTCATAGAGCTGTATCATATTGTCTCTGAATGACTTTAACCGGCTTTTTTTTGCATCCGTCTGCTTCCAGAATATATCGTTCAGGAATGTATCAATAGTTTTTCCATCTGTCCTCTCCCTAAGCGTTTTTTCGAGTGCCTGATCTTTCAGCCTTCCGGATTCTAGTTCGTCCATAACGCTAAATTGAGGATCGATACCTGCCTCTATTGCATTTTCCCTGAGTATCCGGGCGCAAAAACCATGAATGGTGGAAAGATATGCAAATTCTATCTCCTGACGCTC
>JABGRF010000260.1 GCA_018648405.1 Candidatus Scalindua sp. | reverse complement strand
GTGGTGCCCGGACTCACTTTTACAGTTCACCATAGAAAGCCTAGTCTTGTTATACGGTTTGGTGAGACGCAACTGGCACTGGATGATGATATTGCCAACTATATTTATGTCCGTGTAATTAACAAGTGAATTTAATCCTTCAACCAATCCACTATGCCCGCATTTACACTAAGTAAAAAAATATTTATCACCTTCTTTCTCATAGCAATGGGAACCGCCTTTTTCTTTTCCTGCCTTAACTCCTACGACAGAACACATTTTTCAACGGAACAGACGAGCCATCACTATAAGGGCAGTGAGGAGAGTCAGGATTATGGTGAAGAGTTCTCTTATGCAATGTCGTACGGTGAGGTCATTGAGGTAATGCATGTACATGCGTTCCTGATTCCATTGATTATTTTCGTTATGTCTCGCATTCTTTCCATGACAAAGGCAGGTGAGGGGGTCAAGATCACTGTATATGTAGCAGCGTTCATAGGCGTGATTATGAATCTCTCTGGCCCATATTTGATTATCTATGCGTCAGAGATCTTTACTATATCGCTAATAGCATCTTACATAATCCTTGGTTCGTGCTTTATCGTTTTCATTTCCCTGCCAATATCTAAAATGTGGTCAATGAGATCCGCTGAAGAGGCGGATTACTGGTTGTAGACAATATAATGAGAGAGTCTTTAAAAACAGGTGTAACCTTCGGTCTTACATCCGGAACAATCACTACTTTGGGTCTGATGATTGGCCTCTATTCTGGTACAAATTCACGAGGCATTGTGATAGGGGGTATACTGACAATAGCAGTTGCCGATTCACTGTCGGATGCACTTGGAATACATATTTCTGAGGAGGCGGATCACACTCGTACAACGTTACAGGTATGGGCAGCCACTGTAGCTACCTTCCTGTCAAAACTCTGTGCTATTATATTTGTTGTTCCTGTACTGTTGTTTGAACTGCCGACTGCAATAATCATTAACCTTGCCTGGGGCTTATCATTAATAACAACCTTAAGTTATTATCTGGCTAAAAATCAGGGGGCTAAGCCGTGGAAAGTAATCCTGGAACATCTCGCTATAACGGTATTAGTCGTTGCGCTTACTCATTATCTTGGGAAATTGATTGCGAATTATATTGGAAGTTAATATGGAATTGATTTGTTACTCGTGCTTTGCATAAGCACTTTCGATTCGCTTGCGGTTTCTTGTTTGAGAAATCTACGGCTGGTCATACCAGTGGATTTCTCAATCTCGGAGGGTAATGGGTTTAAACAGTACTATTGATTGTGTCATGCTCTATCTGTTCCATAAAGCTCTGAGCTTCTTTATATCTGGCCATCACATTATCTATACCACCAGATGATACTCTTTTCTCTTCCGATCTTACGTCTGTGGTCGCTACCATAGACTCACTACTGGATGCGCTTGTTACACTGCTGAGATCCGAACCTGTGCTACTTATCTGCACAGTGTCACTTTCACTTTTTGACTGAGTAGTTGTACTTGGGGCATTTGCTCGCAGCTGTTTTATACGATCTTTAATAGCCTTGAGATCATTTGTACTAACTGAGTTCTCAGTTACACTACTGGTTAACTGTTGATTGACACTTGTTAAATTCATAATTCATTCCTTAATTCTACTATCTAAAATTTAGCTTTTATAGTTTCTACTATTGTTTAACATAACAAACTATATGCCAAAGTCTTTAAACATGAAAAACAATTTTATTATAACGTCTTAACAATAAGTATTACAATAATTTAAAGCGTAAAACAAATTGCTTCGATCTATCTTTTTACTCACTATGAAAAAATAGAGGGTGGGGCAATTTACCCTAATAACATTTCTTATAATCAAGATAATCTGCGTAATATACTGAATTTATACAGGTTACATTGATTGGGGTTAAAACATTTTAACTGGGGGGTTTTATACCACCCCATGTACCAATTAATTAACTATCGAAGAAAACAACAGGAATATCAGGCCTGTTGTTTTCTCTATCCCGAAGGATATGGGTTTAAGCAGTACTATTGACTAATGAAGACTCTATATGTTCCATGAAATTCTGAGCTTCTTTATACTTTGCCATCACACTATCAATACCACCAGAAGATATACTTTTCTCTTCAGATCTCACATCTGTGGTCGGAACCAAAGAAGAACTACTAGCACTAGAAGTACTTGCTGCTCTGCTGAGATCCGCACCTGAGCTACTTATTTGTACGGTATCATCATTTCTTTTAGACGGAGTAGTTGTACCGGCACTATTTGCTCGAAGCTGTTTTATACGATCTTTAACAGCCTTGATGTCAGATTTGCTGATGGAGATATCAGATACATTATTTGTTAACTGTTGATTTACACTTGTTAAGTTCATAATTAAATCCTCCAAACAATATAAAACAAAAATCTTAAACTTTAAACTTTCTACTGCATAACATAACAAACAATGTGCCAAAGCTTAAATAGATCTAAGCAAATTTGATCAACATGCTCTAACATCCATAATTACATATAGTTATACTATAACAATAAAACACAAAAGAAGTTTTGAATGAATAAATCTCTGAATGAGTGGTGGGGTGATTCACCCCTGATTATATAATAAATTTTGTACTTTAGCTGCTATGTGCAATAATAACCGGCAGTTACAACTAATAGTGGTAAAATATATCACCTGGGGTTTTTAGTCCCACCTTCATTTTGAGGCAATAAGCATGATCATTTTGATACATACTATATTGGTTCTTTACTCAAAGATCTTATTTAAGAGGGCTACCTCAAATATATTAATACCATCCAGAGTGGTTATAGAGGAAAAACATCTTCTTTCAAATTCAAATATAATTAAATATTTGACATAATAGTAAAGAGAAGTATAATCCTGCGATTGAGACTTAGTTTCAACAGAAATGTTATAAACTACTACGTAGGGTGCGAAAGGATACTTGAATTTATGCCGAGATGCTATTCATCTTTAATTGCTTTAACATCATTAATATCCAGGAAAACTATCCCCTTTTTGATTATTACGTATTTTATGGTTTTCAGTGTTAGTTTGACTCAATCTGTTCCTGCCGGAGAAGGCTCTATTCTAACTCTCTTTAATAAAGACCACTCTTCAAGTATGCTTGATCCACGATTTTTTGAACATGAGCATCTTCTTGATTCCAAGCCAAGAGACATTCTTGAAGATAAGGGACTCTCACTTGATATGATTTTCACTAGTGATTTTGTCACAAATCACACAGGTGGG
>JABGRF010000305.1 GCA_018648405.1 Candidatus Scalindua sp. | reverse complement strand
GAGCAGCCGCAAGACGGCCTGTACATTAAACTCAATACTAATGAAAACCCATATGCCCCTTCTCCCAAAGTCCTTTCTGCCTTGAGAGATGAAATAAATGACAATCTGCGATTGTATCCTGATCCTGTCTCTACGGGTGCCAGGGAAAAGGTAGCAGAGATATTTGGGACAAAACCTGAAAGGGTTATGGTTGGCAACGGATCTGACGATCTCTTAACCATAATAACGCGGAGCTTTATCAGTAAAGATGATAAGGTTGTTTATCCGTATCCGACCTATCTTCTATACAAAATACTTTCGGAGATCCAGAATGCGAAAGAGTGCATTATTGATTTCCGCGAAGATTATTCTCTTTCGGATGACATTCTGGTAAAAGGAGCTGCCGTTACCTTTATGTGTAATCCCAACTCACCGTCCGGAACAATGATATCTGTTGAAAAAATTTCAGAAATTGCAGGAAAGATAGACGGTATAATTGTGGTTGATGAGGCATATGCGGATTTTGCCAATGATAATTGTTTGAGATTGGTTGACAAGCATCCAAACCTCATTGTCCTGCGTACACTTTCCAAATCATATTCACTGGCCGGAATGCGTCTGGGTTTTGCCATAGCACAGGAAGAACTGATTAACGGCATGATGAAGGTAAAGGACTCGTATAACGTGGACAGGCTCAGTATGGTATCTGCAGTTGCCGCCCTGGACGATCAGGAAACATTCAGACAAAACGTTTCCCGCATCATAAAGACACGAGAGCACATGATATACTCACTGAAAGAACTCGGATTTTTTGTATACCCATCTCAGACAAACTTTGTTATGATCAAATGCGAAAATCCTTGTGAGGCGAAAGATATCTATCGGGAACTTAGGGAAAGAAAGATACTCGTCAGATATATAGAGCAACCGGGGCTTGATGACTGTTTGAGAATTACGGTAGGAACCGACAAAGAGATAGACACTCTACTGGAAATGCTGGCTGAGATACAGCTGGTTTTACTGAATCAAAATAGCTGATTATGAAAAACAGGACTGCCAATATAGATAGAAAGACAAATGAAACGAATATCAATCTGTCACTTAATCTGGACGGTGAGGGTAAGCGTTCTGTGTCCACGGGTATAGGCTTCTTTGACCACATGCTGGATCTACTTGCAAAACACGCCTTGTTTGATCTGGAGATTAAGGCTACCGGTGATACGAATGTAGACTTTCATCATACGGTTGAGGATGTGGGTATCTGTATGGGATTGGCGGTGAAAGAAGCTTTAGGTGAAAAGGCGGGTATAGTCCGTTTTTCAAACGTCAGTGTACCAATGCAGGAATCGCTTGCAAATGTAGCGCTTGATATCAGCGGGCGTTCGGCCCTTGTCTTTAATGCAAAATTGGACTCAAAGAAAATTGGTGATTTTGACTCTGAATTGATCAAGGAGTTTCTGGAGGCATTTACCGTGAACGCAGGTCTGAATCTTCATGTAGACGTTCCATACGGAGAGAACGCACATCACATTGCGGAAGCAATTTTCAAAGGCATAGCAAAGGCCCTTGACAGGGCGACAAGAATCGATGAACGAACTGATGAAGTTCCCTCGACAAAGGGTGTTTTATAAACACTCCTGCCTCTGTTGAATACAACCAACAAAATAATCGAAAGGAAATATTTTTCGTAATGTACAACAATATTATTTTTATACATAGAAATACGCTATCTTTAGCGTTTCTCATTATTGGTATTCTTTTATATACCTCGACACAAACTGTATGGTCAGACGAACAGGACGCGGATATCTCTCCACAATATTTTGGAGAAAGGGTTGCTCGCACACCCTGGCCGATGTTCCGCCACGACCTTCACCATACAGGACGCAGCCCATACGAGGGGCCTGAAAAAAATGACATAAAATGGACGTTTCAGGCTGAAGCTTCAATATCATCTTCTCCTGTAATAGGCATTGACGGTACTATCTATTTCGGATCACAAGATACACATCTTTATGCTGTTAATCCGGATGGTACGCTGAAATGGAAATTTAAAACAGGAGCTGAGGTGGACTCGACTCCGGCAATCGATATTGATGGTGTTATATATTTTGGTTCATGGGATAAACACCTCTATGCGCTCTATCCGGACGGCAAGCTGAAATGGAAGCACGAGACAAAGGGGGGTATTATCTCGTCTCCCGCAATAGGCGATGACGGTTCAGTTTATTTTGGAGGCTGGGATAACAGAGTACATGCTATAGATGCGGAAGGCAAACACAAGTGGGGATACAAGACCGCGGATCATATATGGTCTTCTCCTGCGATAGGGGACAATGATATGGTTTATTGCGGTGCAGAAGATTACTATATATTTGCCCTCAAGCCTGATGGCAAGGCCGTATGGTCATTCGGCACTCGCTATCTGCTGGAATCATCACCTACAATCGGAGATGATGGAGCATTATATTTCGGCTCTGAGGATTCATACCTCTACGCACTTGACCCTGACGGCAAACTGAAATGGAAATACAAAACAGAATATGATATTGATTCATCCACAGCCCTGGCACTGGACGGTACAATTTATACTGGATCTGGAGACGGCAAACTCTACGCAATAAATCCTGACGGTACTCTTAAATGGACATTTCAAACGAAATATTCAGTGATGTCATCGCCGGCAATTGATGCCAATGGAGTCATTTATGTGGGTTCGCGTGATAAAAAATTCTACGCAATAAACCCGAACGGTACCATGAAGTGGTTCGTTGAAACAGGCAGCGCTATTGAATCATCCGCCGCTATAAATAAAGACGGGACTATTTATATCGCCTCAACAGATGGCAAACTATATGCTATCGGGAAAAAGATGGAGATCTATCCGTAAAGATTTACGATTTTAGATTTACGAATTACTATTAACCGCCGCATAGAGAATACTCAAAACACAAAAATAAGAGAATATTGTATCTCAATATCAACATCCCCCCCTACTAATCTTTTTTCAGGAAAAGACGTGGATATAACACTTTCAATACCTGACTGGATTGCCAGAGAGCTTTCTCACTACCCTGAATTTCTCCTTACACATGAAGACAGGATGAGGATGATTATTCATTTCTCAAAGTTAAACTCTGAATATGGAACCGGTGGCCCATTTGCGGCAGGAGTATTTGAACAAAACACCGGTAAAGTAATTTCTGTTGGTGTCAACATAGTTGTATCATCAAACTGCTCTTCAGCTCATGCTGAAATAATGGCCTTATCCATCGCTCAAAA
>JABGRF010000102.1 GCA_018648405.1 Candidatus Scalindua sp. | reverse complement strand
CTGAAGCAATCTCATATTCAGGATTTACCATCTGAAGTGACTGCTTATATAAGGTGACCTTGCCGTACAGAAACACATGGTCGTCCACCTGGAATATTTCACTCTGATACGGACGATTAAACCATTTAATCTGAAGCAAACTGGTTCCGTCACCAATTGATGCCTCAAAAACAGTCTTCCACCCCCTGGTCCTGAATGACTTAATATTGAGGACAATACCCTTCACCATTGCAGTAGAGCCATCAGTTAAATTCGAAATCTCTTCTACGCGAGATCTGTCCTGATATGTACGTGGAAAGTAGTAGAGAAGATCTTTTACGGTGTGTATTCCCAACTTCCCAAGAGACTGAGCTCTTTTGGGACCAACGCCTTTGATGTATTGGATAGATTTGTCTAGATCGGATGTAGACACTGAATTTTCACCGCAGAGACGCGAAGAGCGCAAAGTAAAAATATAGGTTTTAGTATTTTATGACCACCCATTTCCCCTCCTTACCAAGGAGAGGATAATGAGGGGATTTGTAACGACTTATTGGATAATTACAATCTTCTTTTATCTGTGTAAATCTGTGGCAATTTTTTTAAAGCTTATTCCGGCTTTAGAATTGAGAGGCCGAGATCTTTGAGCTGTTTCTCATCTACGTCTGAAGGAGCATCCACCATTAGACACGTAGCCTTCTGGGTTTTAGGGAACGCAATGACTTCTCTTATATCATCAAGGCCCAGAAGCAGCGTAACCATACGGTCAAGTCCCAATGCAAGCCCACCATGTGGGGGTGCACCATACTTGAGAGCTTCTAGAAGAAATCCAAATCTCTCCTGTGCCGTAGTTTCATCGATATTGAGCAGACTAAATATCTTCTTTTGTATATCCTGCTTGTGTATTCTTATACTACCACCTCCCAGCTCAACACCATTCACCACCAGATCATAAGCCCTTGCCCTGACGTCGAGCGGACGCTCTTCAAGGTGGCCAAGATCGTCGGGATGCGGAGAGGTAAATGGATGATGGAGTGAATCGTTTCTATCCATCTCCTCGTTATATTCAAACAACGGAAAGTCAACCACCCAGGACAGATTAAACTCTTCCTCATTGATCATTCCATTACTTTTAGCAATATTTAGCCTGAGCTGAGAAAGTGCCTGTGATGCCACACTCTCCTTATCAGCAACAAACAGGAGCAGGTCACCGGGAACAGCATTGAAACGTTCGATTATCTCCTTCTGTAGATCGTCATTAAAGAACTTTGCAATCTGAGAAGTGAGTCCGTTTTCATCAACCTTAAACCACGCAAGCCCCTTAGCCCCGAACTGATTAACGAATGTTGTAAGCCCGTCTATATCCTTCCTGGACAGAGTTCCACATCCGGTTGCATTGATACCCCTTATCTGATTCCCTGATTCAGCTACACTTTTGAACACCTTGAAGTCTGATTTTTTAGCTATATCAGTGATCTCCTTTATCGTCATCTCAAATCTAAGATCAGGTGCATCACACCCGTACAGAGTCATGGCATCTTTGTATGCAAGTCGTGGAAAAGGAACGGATATCTCTTTACCAAGCACCTCCTTAAAAATCTCGACCATCAAACCCTCTATCATATTGATAACGTCATCTTCACGTACAAACGACATCTCCAGATCTACCTGTGTAAATTCAGGCTGACGTTGCGCTCGAAGATCTTCATCTCTGAAACACTTGACTATCTGAAAGTATCTGTCGAAACCGGAAACCATTAGGATCTGTTTAAACAACTGCGGAGATTGTGGCAACGCATAGAACTGCCCCCTGTTTATCCTGCTTGGTACAAGGTAGTCTCTTGCTCCTTCAGGTGTACTCTTGGTCAAAAAAGGCGTCTCTATTTCAATAAAATCATTACTATCAAAATACTTTCTGGTAATCTGATACACCTTGTGCCTGGCGCTTAAATACTTCTGCATAAGCGGTCTTCTTAGATCGAGGTATCTATACTTGAGCCTTAATTCCGTAGAGACTTCAGTATCGCCCGTAATTTCAAATGGTGTTGTTTCAGAAGTATTTAATATTTCGATAATATCAACCATCACATCTATATCACCCGTGTTCAAATCAGGATTAGCCATACCCTCCGGTCTCTCCTCAACCTTACCCCTCACTGATATAACAAATTCAGATCTGAGCGCTGACGCGGTTTCGTGAGTATCAGCATTATGTACCGGATTAAATACGATCTGTGTCTTACCGTATCTATCTCTTAAATCTATAAATATGACGCCTCCGTGATCTCTCCTTGTATCTACCCAACCAGAGAGTGTAACATCACTCCCTGCATCCGCCTTGCGAAGCTGCCCGCACGTATGTGTTCTCTGTAAATCAGACATTTAACTATTTCCTTTCACTATCTCTATAATCTTATCAGTATCTTCCGAGAAATCCTCATCTCCCGTCTGCATATTCTTTAATTTAATTATCCCTTTTTCTATTTCGTCACTACCCATTATTATTGTAAATCTTGAACCAAGTTTGTTGGCAACCTTCATCTGTGCCTTGGCAGTCCTGCATTCATAGTCCATGTCGACCTTTATACCCCCCTGCCGCAACTCATTGAGCAGTTTGAAACAGTAGTTCCTGGATTCGTCTCCGATTGACACTATATATACATCAGGTGCCAGTGGAGAAGTATCTGATTTTGGTATCTGACTTTCTGCTCTCGTCTTCAACAAGGCAATCATTGACGCTTCCATCCCGGCTGCAAAACCTACCGCACCTGTTGGCGGACCACCAATATCTGATACCAGATTGTCATAACGCCCTCCAGCGCATATGGTATCTCTGGCACCCATTGCCGAATGTGTTATCTCATAAACCGTCTTTGTGTAATAGTCCAAACCTCTGACAAGGTGCGGATCTAAAGTGTATTCAAGATTGATATCCTCGAACGCACCCTTTACAGTTTTAAAATGTTCCAGGCAATCGTTACAGGTGTGGTCTTCGGTATTTGGTACATTCTTGCGTATCTCTTTACATTTTTTATTTTTGCAATCAAGGACTCTGAATACATTTCTATCCATCCTCGCCTGGCATAGTTCACACAGTTCATCTTTGCGTTTTGAAAGTTCATTTTTCAAAACTTCTCTGTAACCGGGTCTGCATTTTTCACATCCGATAGTATTTATCTTTACTACGTAACCGCCCAGACCAAGCCGGTCGTATACCCTCGTAGCGACCTTTATAGTCTCTACATCCAGCAATGGATCATAAGATCCGATTGCCTCTATGCCCATTTG
>JABGRF010000103.1 GCA_018648405.1 Candidatus Scalindua sp. | reverse complement strand
TAATAATTACTAAAAGTTTGTTTATCCAGATTTCTTTAAAGAATGAATAGTCATACTCTTTTTGTGAACACCGGCAAGTATTTGGTTCACTTCCTGTTCACTTCCTTTTGATCTGTGTAAGTCTGACATTTTCTTTTTGGCCTGCTCCATGCTCTTACTGTTTTTCTTTTTCCTGATATGAAGAATACACGCCTTAAGCATCTTTTCACCTGCATCTTCCTTGCCGGCCATAAGGCTTTTTTCCATGGATTCCTGTTCTGAGATTGTGTCAACCATGTTCCTACTCATCTCAGGTGAATCTAACATTGGAAAGATATCGCACAATACAACCTGTCCACTTTGAGAATATATTTCTGATATCCTTTTTGCAATACTCAGTATTTCGTTATTTCTGAAACTATCAAAGCCTATATCCGTCTCTACTCTTTTTATTAGATCATTTCGATTGATCATTAATCCAAGAATAGCCATTTCTACCTTATAATCAGCTGATTTAGCACTGCTTAAATTGCCAGTTATTTGATCACGAGGTTGTCTTGCCTCAGTTTGCCTCTTTTTAGAACCGGTAAACTTAGTCAAATGGCTTCGCAAGAGTTTTTCATCTATAGACATCTCTTCTGCGACTCTCTTGATGGTCAAATCCCGCTTTAAAATATCAGGAATTTTCATAGCCGTTGATAGAATATCGTCTATCGCAGAAGTTCTACCCGAAACGGAAGACATGTCCCACTTTTTCTCCGAAAGCTTTACTTTAAAGCTGAAAAAATCGTACGCTTTTTCTACATGTTCCAAAAACATCTGTTTGCCTTTTTTTATGATAAAATCATATGGATCATAACCTTTGGGCAAAAGAACAATGTTTACATCAAAGTCTTCTTCTATAAAGATATCCAAATTTCTTTCAGAAGATTTCTGTCCTGCAGTATCTGCATCAAACACAAGAATGGCTTTATCGCAATAACGCTTTAGCATCCTTATATGTTCTCGTGTTAATGCAGTACCGAGTACTGCAATTGACCAATCTATCCCATGCTGATGGGCTATTATTACGTCGGTATATCCTTCCATGATCAAAACCTTTCGGTTCTTTTTCATAGACTCTTTAGCCCAGTTAATACCGTAGAGTGTCTTACTCTTACTAAAGACTGGTGTTTCCGGAGAGTTAAGATATTTCGGTAAAGAGTTGTCTAGTGCTCTTGCCCCAAACCCAACAGGCCTGTTTTGGGAATCGAAAATAGGAAATAGTAATCTGTTACGAAAACGGTCGTAACACTTATCCTGCTTTCTTATAATCAGTCCGGCTTTTTCAAGTAACTGTGTATTAGCACCCCATTCTTTTGATTTTTTTACAATTGAATCCCAACGGTTAGGAGCATATCCCAGTCTGAATTTCTTTATTGAATTATCATCTATTGATCTGCTTGAGACGTAATCTCTTGGTCGTTTACCTTCCTGAGTTTTCAATAACATATCAACGAAGAAACGTGTTGCTTGCTCATTAACCTTAAATAAAATGCTTGTTCCCTGATGTTCTTTCTTCTTATCAAATACATCAATCCTGATATTCGCTTTTTCCGCAAGTACATTAATTGCTTCTGGAAAAGTCAAAGACTCCTGTTTCATCAGGAAGTTAAAGACAGTTCCTCCATCTCCACATCCAAAACACTTATATATTTGCTTCTCTTCATTAACGGTAAAAGACGGAGTTTTCTCCTGATGAAAAGGGCACAGGCCTAGAAAGTTCTTTCCTGACTGCTTAAGTGTAACGTGATCAGAAACTATATCTATTATGTTTATAGCCCTTTGGATCTCAGATATTTTTTCTGGCGGAATAAAAGAAGCCATAATCTACACGGATTTATCAAAATTCATTAAAATTACCATAATATAAATAAAAGTCAAGACTTTCTTAAGTATATCAGTGTAAAGTCTTTATATTTTTTGTTGTATTCATTTAAGAGGTCTTCATACTATTGCTATTGACAAGATTCTTTCATGCTTTCTGTGTAAGAGTTACAGCATAAATTTATGTTGATCGGGGATGTGTTAATCAAATTGAATATCTACGTCTATTGTCATAATAGACTGAAGATAAAGAGCTTACATCTCTGACTGCTGCCAAATAGCGTAAAGCATGAGAATCTTCAATTAACAGCACACATTATGATATATCTGTACGAACGTGGATTACAGAGATGCAAACGCTTGAAATTATAACTTCTTCCCCGTCGGTTTATACATCTT
This sequence comes from Candidatus Scalindua sp., assembly GCA_018648405.1. Classification (GTDB taxonomy): domain Bacteria; phylum Planctomycetota; class Brocadiia; order Brocadiales; family Scalinduaceae; genus Scalindua. The sequence continues at coordinate 1,034 of JABGRF010000103.1, read as the reverse complement.
CTTTGGAGTTTTTGTTCCTACATTGCATACAATTTCATATGGAATTGTTCCTATTAACTTTGCTGCTGATTCAATCGAAATTGTTTCACTGCCCTGGTTTCCAAGCAGTATAACTTCGCTTCCAATCTCTACATCAGGAAGATTGGTTACATCTATGAAGCATCTGTCCATACATACCCGGCCGATAATTGGGAAACGTTTTCCATGAACAAGTACTTCTCCCAAACCAGAAAAACATCTGCTGAAACCGTCCTTGTAGCCAACAGGTATTGTTGCAACGGTTGTTTGCTGCAGTATCTCAAAAGTTCCGCCATAACCAATCACGCTTCCCGGGTCGAGTTGCTTAAGGTTAATTATCCTTGTCTTGAAGCTCATGGCTTGTTTTAGCTCAATATTTCTTAATACATGGTTCGAAGGGAATATCCCGTAAAGTATTAACCCGGGCCTAACCATATTAAAATGAGAATCAGGTATGTCTAATATTGCGGCACTGTTAGCGGCATGTATTAAAGGGATACTGATCTTTTCATTTTCAAGTTGTTTGAGAACCCCTTTAAATTTGCTGTTTTGTTCATGGGTAAAAGATTTATCCTTCTCTTCAGATGAGTTGAAATGAGTAAACACTCCTTCGATTTCTAAATTCTCAATTAACAGTAGCGCTTTTATAAAAGGCAGGGCTTTGTCGGGACAAACTCCAGCCCCTCCCATGCCGGTATCGATCTCGACATGAATCCTGATATTGCTGTGGTGCTTTTTCGCGGTTACTGATATTTCATTAGCTATATCAAGACTGTTTACTGTTACCCCAAGTGAATGTTGTATAACATCTTCTATCTGTTCTGATAATACAGGGTTTAAGATAAGTATGGGTATGTTTATGTTGTTCTTTCGTAGCTCTATACCCTCCCCCGGAAATGCCACTCCAAGCATGTCCGCACCATTTTGTTCCAGAGTATGAGCGACTCTGGCAGCACCATGCCCATATGCATCAGCCTTGACAATGGCGAGGATTTTTGTTCCAGATCCCACCATAC